>CAVICC010000069.1:0-12201 GCA_963641405.1 bacterium
ATTCAGTACAGAAATATGCGGTACCGCATATTTCGTAAGAAAAAGTATATTATGCAGGAGCAAGCGCCCATCAGCGAAGCTGAATTCTAATGCGCTTGCGGCTCGCAACTGTGAAGGTACTGAACAGTTACGATAACTTTGTAAAAACAGTATAACTAAAAAAGGAGATAAATATATGAGCAATTACACAACACAGATGGATGCCGCAAGAAAAGGCATCGTAACACCTGAGATCGAAAAGGTCGCAAAGAAAGAAAAAATGGAAGTAGATAAGCTTATGGAGCTTGTTGCAAGCGGAAAAGTTGCTATCCCTGCAAACAAGGGACATAAGTCACTTGATCCGGAGGGGGTGGGAAGCATGCTCCGCACAAAGATCAACGTAAATCTCGGGGTATCAAGAGATTGCAAGGACTATGATGTCGAGATGCAGAAGGTTATGAGTGCTGTAGATCTGGGCGCAGAGGCTATCATGGATCTTTCAAGCCATGGAAATACACAGCCGTTCAGACAGAAACTTACAAGTGAGTGTCCGGCAATGATAGGAACAGTTCCTGTTTATGACAGTGTCATTCACTATCAGAGAGATCTTGCTACACTGACAGCAAAGGATTTTATTGATGTGGTAAGACTTCACGCAGAGGACGGAGTGGACTTTGTGACACTTCACTGCGGAATTACAAGAAAAACAATAGAGCAGATCAAAAAGCATAAACGTAAAATGAACATTGTAAGCCGTGGAGGAAGCCTTGTTTTTGCATGGATGAGCATGACAGGAGAGGAAAATCCGTTTTATGAGTATTATGATGAAATCCTCGACATCTGCGAGCAGTACGATGTTACGATCTCACTCGGTGATGCGTGCAGACCGGGATGTCTGGCAGATGCGACAGATGTATGTCAGATTGAGGAGCTTGTAAGACTCGGAGAGCTTACAAAACGTGCATGGGATCACAATGTGCAGGTAATGGTTGAGGGACCGGGACATGTGCCGCTTGATCAGGTTGCCGCAAACATGAAGGTACAGCAGACAATCTGCATGGGAGCACCTTTCTATGTACTTGGACCTCTCGTAACAGATATCGCACCGGGATATGACCACATCACAGCAGCCATCGGTGGAGCTGTTGCAGCCATGAACGGAGCAGCATTCCTGTGCTACGTGACACCGGCAGAGCACCTTGCACTTCCAAATGTAGAGGATACAAAGCAGGGAATTATCGCATCAAAGATCGCAGCTCACGCGGCTGATATCGCAAAGGGAATACCGGGAGCAAGAGATATAGATGACAAGATGGCAGACGCAAGACGCGTGCTCGACTGGGATGCCCAGTTTGCATGTGCGCTCGATCCTGAGACAGCTAAAGCGATAAGAGATGACCGTCTTCCGGAGGACGACCACAGTGAAGCTTGCAGCATGTGTGGAAAATTCTGTGCTGTGCGAAGCATGAACAAAGCACTTGCAGGAGAGTATATCGACATTTTATAGTTTATTTTGATGTGGTGCCATCTGGACATGTGGTGCGCGGCTGCCTATTGCAGAACTCGCCTTGATTGCTAATTTGTTGATGTCGGTTTTGGGCTCTTTTGATTATTTATGTTCATTTTACAGTTGTACATTTGAGCCGCGGTGTTCGCCTGTGACATACGCTTGATCTTTGACGTGTCGTGTGGGAGTTTAATGCCGGTCTCCAGCTAAAGATTGCATGGGCGCGGACTCGTTCAAGTGCGTAACGTATCAAATTTATATAAAGTAAAAAGCGCGTTTGGAGCACCCATGCATAATAAACTTAGCTGGAGCCGGCATTTACTCCCACTAGACTAAGGAATCGTGAAAGCGTATGCCACAGGCGAACACCGCGGCTCAAATGTACAACTGGCAAAATGTACACAAACTTTGAGCCCAAAATCGATGCCTAACTAATTTACGCAATCACTACGAAAAGTTCTGTAATAGGCAGCCGCACAACTCACATCCCGGACGGCACCTTCAATACATAAAAAGGAGTAGAATATGAAAAAGTCAATATCAGTTCGCAAGCTTTCCATGGCAGGAGTGCTTGTTGCGGTTGCGGTAGCAGGAAGTCTTTTCAGTTTTCCTGTAGCAGGAAGCAAATGCGCACCGGTACAGCACATGGTAAATATCTGCGGAGCAGTATTTCTGGGTCCAGCCTGGAGCGTAGCTGTCGCATTTTGTGCCAGCGTGATCAGAAACCTTACAGGTCTCGGAAGTCTTATGGCATTTCCGGGAAGCATGGTTGGAGCACTCTGCTGCGGAATTGTATACAGGTATAGCAAAAAGATAATTCCAACTTGCATTGCGGAGGCACTCGGCACAGGAATATTTGGTGGACTGGCAGCATATCCTCTTGCAAAATACGTGATGCTCATACAGCCGGATGGTGTGTTTATCTACATCATACCATTTCTCATCTCGACAGTAGCCGGAAGTATCGTTGCTGCGGTAGTCATGCTCATACTAAAAAAGAGTGGAATACTCCTGTCGTTTCAACAGAATATGGAAAGATAATAAAATCAAACTTCCCGGCATAACAGCTATCAGTAACACTAAAATGTGTGATAATGACTGTTATGTTGGGGAGTTTTTTGGTAATAGGCAAAATTTTATATAAACTTGTCGTATACAAATATTAATGCTACAATAATTAGAAAGTTGAGTGTGGAAGTTTGTGTAGTAACTGTATATCATGTAAAATGGGAGATTTTATGGATCATACAATCAAAGTACAGATGTTTGGCAATTTCAGGATGGACTACAACGGTTCACCACTGGTTGCAGAAAAAATGCATAAAGAAAGCCAGTTCAACCGTCTGATGCAGGTTATGATGCATTATTCGGATAAGGGTATCCCAAAAGATAAACTAGAAGAACTGGTAATAGGCGAGCGAGATATGGATTCACCTCATACTGCGATGCGAGTTATTGTATACAAGACAAAGCAGAAGCTTGCACAGCTTGGCCTGCCCCAAAAGGATCTCATCTATCTCGATGGAGGCATATATTACTGGACATCTGACATAAAAGTTGAGGAAGATGCCAGAGAATTTGAGAAATGTTTTGAAAAAATACGTGAACTAGATGGAACGACACAGTCACAGGAAGAAATAGATAAGCAGAAACTGAAGCTGTATTTAAGAGTATTTTACCTGTACAAGGGTGAGTTTCTTGCAGCATATACAGCAGAGACATGGATAGCCCAGGAAGCAAAGCGCTATCATCAGATGTTTGTCGAGTGTGTTAAAAAGGCGGCTATTATTATCAGAGGAAAAAAGGATTGGAAAATGCTTGAGACACTTGGAAATTATGCCTCAAAAGCAGATCCGCTAAACGAGTGGGAAATCCTTACAATGGAGGCTATGATCGAGACAAGACGCTACGATGAAGCCTCTGAATTTTATTCAAAGGTAGTAGATTACTATCTCAAGGAATGCGGAATATATCCATCAACACGCCTTATGGAAATTTTAGATAAATACAGTAATCAGATGAACCATACCTATGAGATACTTGAAAATATCCAGGAGAGCATGGATGAGGACGAAAAAATAAGAAATAAAGGTGGATATTTTTGCAGTTATCCGGTATTTCGCGGTATATATCAGGCATCCGCGCGCATGATCGACAGGTCGAACGTGCCGGTATATCTTATGCTTTGCACCCTTGTGGACAAGGATGGCAAAATGATACAAAGCGAAGGCAAAATGAACAAGTATTCCCGACAGCTAAAAGAATGCATCGGTGCATCAATCCGTCATAGCGATGTCTATGCAAAGTACGGAAAGATCCAGTTTCTTATTCTGCTTACAGGTATATCGCGTGAGAATTGTGAGCTGGTGCAAAACAGGATCAATTATCAGTTTAGGAAGAAACAACCGAAAGCAAGCGTGAAATATCACGTGAATAGCGTGATATGTGAGTTATAGAAAATGAGATATTTATTTGAGTTTGAAAGGCTAATCAGCAATACTATATGAAAAGTGTAGCTAAAAGAAACCTGAAGTGAAGGATGAAAACAAAGAAGTATATAGTCAACTTGCAGACATAGCAAGATAATATAATGCACAAAACGAAGACTTGTGGTCACTACTAAAGCTAATGATCCCAGATGCTTTTGGGTGCTATAGGCTATTTGGGGAACAAGAGAAAATAGCTCCAGTGTGAAGGAAAGTATTTTTATCTTTTGAACTCTGCAATTGTAAAATCATTTCTAAAGTATTACTTTGTGACTCAGACAATACAGAAAAACCTGAGCAATATGTCCATATTAAAGAAGTATTCAAGTATCCGCAATCCGTTAGAATCTTCCACATATCGTCTGTAGTATAGTAATTTTTTGCCTTGGGATCTAAATTAGTTGAACGTACCAGATTTCCATGGACGAGTGAATCAATTACACTTATGTGGTTTGCATTGTTGTTTGAAAGCAACAGATGTCCATCTGACTTTAGATAATTTTTTATTTTCTTAAGGAAAACGACAGAATCATCAACATATTCAATGACATCAAACATGATGATGTAATCAAAATAATGGTAATCAAATGGAATGGAATCTTTTTCAATATCGCAACAATAGATATTCAAATAGTTTGAAGCAATGCGGGAAATTATGGTATCCTTTTCGATTGCATATACTTCTGAATTTGGATATTGGTATTTAATCATATTTAAAGTATTAGAGAAACCACCATTTATTTCAAGTACACGGAAATGGTCATGCTTAGCTTTATTTATTAATGATAAAGACTGATAATGGCTACTCTCAAGTACTCTGCCAACAGGAATGCTGTACTTGTGCTCAAAGAGTTTATGATTATTTGCTAGTGCAATTGAGTATTCCTGGGATTTTGTTTTCATACTTGTAGAACCATAATGATATATGAATGCATTCTTGCAGATACAAGCTTTATAGCCCATGGCATTAGCTCTTATGCCATATTCTAAATCTTCAGCACCACCAAAATTAAAATTAGTATCCAGACCTCCTATTTCGTCCCATGTCTTTCTCTTTATTAAAAGTGCATGCCCCTGTAACCAATGACTATCCTGTAAGGGATGCTCCAGTGGTTGATTGACATTTTGCGCAATCATAAACCAGTCCCCTTTGGCTCGCGTGTTGCTATCGTAGCATTGTTCAGGTATAACATTACAGGACTGTGGTCCAACCATTCCAATATTTGAGGATGCATATAATCCTAGACGCATGTATAGAATGGAGCGTTCTGTTATAATTGCGTCATTATTGAGCAACATGATATCATTCTGTGGATTGGCAGCCTTAGCACCTTGATTGCAGCCAGCAGCAAAACCTGAATTAACATCATTTAGTATAAGTTTGATATCATTTTGATTAATAAGCCATTCTCTTATACCATCAGAGGAAACATTATCTACAATAACAGTTTCGTAAGTTCCGTTATCACAGTGATTTCTGATAGCATTAAGACATTCCTGCATTATTTCTATTGCATTGTAGGAAAGTATAATAAATGATACAGGGTTAACGGAAAATAAATCAGATTTTTTACAGATGTTCATTTTGGATGATATAGCATCTTTTTCGTCAGAATTGCAGTTGTTATAAGCATATTCATAGCAAATATATGCTTGATTAATGTTATTACAATAGCACAGATAGTAGTCGCCAAGGGTAACATATGAAGCACCACGATTGGGGTTTTGGATTATTTGTTCTGCTATTTCATTAAAAGATGGCATAATTGTTATCCTCACAAATCTTGATTTAAAAGTTATGGTTATATATTACAGCAGAGTGCATGAACGGTCAACGAATATTGCAAAATTCACATGACAATGGCCAGTAGATGTATTAAAATATATATGATTATTCAGTACATTCACAGTTAAACATTATGCGAATGATTAATCAAGAGATAAATGACGGAAATTATAGTATGAAAAATGAGGAATGTTAACTATGAAGATGCACATAACAAATCTATACGGTTTTATCAAAAATGAGAATATTGCGACAAAACAACATAAAATTGCGCTTACTGCACATGATATGGGATTTTATGAGCTTGGATTGTTTGTGTATGAAGTTTCATCAGATACGAATACAGAATTGTCAAAAAGGCTTGATGGAATAATCGCTTCAGTAGAAGATGGTGATATAGCAATAGTCCAGCTTCCGACAGGAAATGGCATAAAATTCGAAAGTATGCTGATAGAGAAAATAGTGGCCTATTCAAACCAAAAAGTAATTGTATTGTGGCATGATAAATCATATAAGGATAGTAATGAGGAAAAACTGCATTATTTAACACTGGCACAATATGATATATGGAATTTAAATGACATTACGGACAAGGCAGCAAAACAGATTATCGACAGGATAACAAATTTACATAATAAAATTGATATTAAAGTTTTAAATATAGATGAGACATTGGATTATATTTTACAGCATAATTCATCAGTTGCGAGATTTGGCGATGGTGAGATGGATATAATAGCTGGTAATAGTATCCCTTATCAGGAATATGATTCCAAATTAGCACAACAGCTTCGCTGTATTATGATGAAGCAGAGTGATGAAAAACTGGTTATATGTCTTTCAGATGTTTTTAAAGATCGAGAACGGTATAATAGTTACGCATCAGATTTTTGGAAGAATCATCTTGAGGTATACAAGAATTACTATATGGAATTATGTATAGCATCGTGGTATGGCTCGACATTTATTTCCAGACCATATATGGATTTAATAGATAAATCCTCATCCAGGCGATATTTTAATAAATTAAAACAATTGTGGGAATGTAAAAATACATTGATAGTTGAGGGGATAAATTCAAGATCAGGAGTGGGAAATGATTTGTTTGACAACGCTTTGTCAGTGAAGCGAATTATCTGTCCGGCAAAAAATGCCTATTCCAAAATTGAGGACATTAAAAAACGAATCATAGAGTATGTTGATGATAGAATTATTCTCATAATGCTTGGCCCAACGGCTAAAGTCTTGGCATATGAGCTGTCATTAGAAGGATATCAGGCTATAGATATTGGACATGTCGATTCAGAATATGAATGGTTTAAAATGGGAGCAATGTCAAAAGTTAAGTTAGATCATAAGCATACAGCAGAACACAATTTTGATGAAAATATTACTTTCTGCGATGATGAAAAATATAATAATGAGATAATTCAAGTTATAGAATAAGCGTTGTTCCTATACGAGATTTTTAGAAGAGAGAAATTAAAATGAACATACATATAACTAACATTTATAATCTTGGCGGAACAGCCACATTGGCGATGGATGGTGTTGTAGAAGAGGCCAGGAAAATGGGATTTGTTGAAATGGGAATAATAAACCGCCAGTTTAATGATGATTATTGGAATAACATCAGTCATCATCAGGATGGGATACTGGCTTCCCTTTATCATGGAGATATAGTTTTCTTTCAATATCCTACATGGATTGGGCCGGATTATGATAAATCATTTGTTAATAAAATAAAGCTATACAATAATGTTAAGCTAGTAATATTTGTTCATGATCTGCAAAAACTTATGTTTAACTCAGAAGAGTTTATATTAAGAATAGAAATAGGTGTATTAAACAAGGCTGATGTTTTGATTCTTCCGTCCATAAAAATGCATGAGTATATGTTAAAAAATGGCTTGAGAGAAGAAATTCCTGTGTTATATCAGAAAATATGGGAAGTTCCTGGATTTCCATGTTTCAGAGAACATCAAAATATTAAGAAGATGTTATTTACTGGAAACTGGAACAGATTTCCATTCTTAGAGAATTATTATGGTAATACCATGATAGAGCACTTCAATTATCAAAAAACACCACGAGATAGTGATTTAAGTTATAAATGGAAAAATGGCTTAAAACCAATGCAGCTGATGAGAGAACTTTCTAAAGGCGGATATGGACTTGTGTGGTGCGATAAAGAGTATCTTGATCGATATTACTCTATGAATCAGCCACACAAACTGGGATTTACCCTCGCGTCTGGTATACCTGTAATAATCAGAAATGGATGTGTTCACAGTGATTTCATAAAGGGAAATGGACTTGGATATGTAGTTGATTCACTTGAGGAGGCGGACGAACTGGTGCAGAAAACATCCGATGAAGAATATGCCAGGATGATTAAAAATATCGCACCATATCAGTATATGCTTTTGAATGGTATTTATACAAAGAAGCTGCTTATGGATGCGTTGATCTGCGTTTTGGAGAAGTGACATGAAATTATTTTATACGAAAACTTACAATGTATGGAATGACAACATAAAAAAACAGGATATAGTGGCAAAAACTGCAACTAAAATGCAATTTGATGAAGTTTCATTGTTTAAATTCGATGATAAATATGACTCGGATGATGAACTTTATGTCAGAATGCAGGGAATAACGTCAGCTGTAGGAACAGATTCGATAGTTATATTCCAGTATCCAAGCATGGTCAGCATGAGATATGATAGTTTTGTCATGGAACATTTAAAAAATGCCTGTGGTGTAAAAGTAGCAGTATTTGTACAGGATATCGGAAACAAAATAGTGCCTCATAATTATCCAAATATGTCAGATGAAATTGAGCTCTTTAACAAAGCGGATCTGCTTATCCTGCAGTCAAAAGAAATGCTGTTATATTTAAAAGAGCATGGACTTCGTGATGTGCCTGTCATTTTTCAGAAAATATGGGATTATCCTTATGATTTTGTAAATGAGAATGTGGAAATCTTAAAGCGTGTGGAAAGCTGCAAAGATATATCCCTACAACATATGCTCGATTTAACCCAGTTCGGAATTGTTGCATGTGGAGAAAATATAGCTGGTAGCAAGTACGACCTTATGGTCAATCCGTTTGAGATTGGATTTTGCATATGTGCGGGAATTCCTATGATAGTGCCGGAAAATACAAATATGGCAGATTTTGTATCGCGCTATGGCATAGGATTTATAAAGCCTCATAATAAGACATCAGAGGAATTGTTAGATACTATCACAACTGATGATATGGAAATGGTTGTAAAACAGGAGAAAAAACTTGCATCTGTAATAGCGGATGGCATGTTTACGAAGAAGCTTTTATCGGATGTGGTATGCACTATAGTGGATAATAGTTGTCGCATTTAAGCTGGATATATTAATTCAAACTTCCCATATATAGAATTGATGATGCCGCCGCCAAGGATGAGAGCTCCGCGGTTACAGGTAGCAGAATATTTAGCTGCGATTGCGTAAATTTGTTAGGCGTCGATTTTGGGCTCGAAGTGTGAGATATTTACCCATTTTAGGATTTGAAATACGATTTTAGATACACTTCTAGGAGTATAGTTATAGTGTAAAAGAGGAAAAGTATAGTTATATCCAGTTAATAGAGGGTTTTGATACATATAATCCATATAACAGGACGAGATAAATAAGGAGAAACTGTATGAATAAGAAAAAGGTTGACAGTATTTTAAAAGGTGTTACTGCTGCCGGAATCGCTATTGGCGGTGTAAGTACTATTCAAGGTGCTGACATGGTAATGGCAGCAGAAGTTGATAATTATATTGAAGAGCAGACAAGCACATCAGATGAAGGCGTTGCCGCAGCATCAGTTAGTGGAAGTGACACTCCTAGTGAGAGTCAGTATGAGAGCGCTAGTGATGAGACAAGTGAAAATCAGGCTGATACAGGAAGCGAAGCAGATGATGTTTTAGCTGGCAGTAAAATAGCAACAAGAGTAGTAAATAGTGTTGCGGCTATAAACAATAATGTGGCAGTTGCCAGTTTAGGCGATGGAACAGCTGAAGGAAATTCTGACGGTAATGCTGGCACTAATGCAGTGGTATATCAGGAGGATGAACAGACACAGGATGTGGCAAGCTTATCAGCAAATGCTTCTATTTCCACAGAAGATAGTGAGATTTATTCTGCTAGTACATCAGCCAGTGTTAGTTTATCAGAAGAGGACAGTATACTTGTTTCGCAGTCACAATCAGCATGTTCAGAATCTGTAAGTGCATCACTTTCAGATTCTGTTGTATCAAGTGAATTGAATAGTGAGAACGTGGCTATATCAGAAAGTCAAAGTACTGCTCAAAGCGAGTTTGATTCTGCAAGTGGGGCATTTACACAAAGAGATGAGTTCCTGGAAAAGCTTATTAAGCAAATTGATAGTGAAAAAATTGAATTAGTTAAAATTATTCAAAAGAAAAGGGGACAATCAATAGATTGCACTGAATTTTGGTCTACAGCAAATGAACTTGCTAATCTTATTGTACAATATCGCTTTAAACAGGAAAAAAATGTTGAAACGATAGAATTTGCAGAATGGGTACAGGGAACGAATGCGCAGCTAACCAATACTGTTAGAGTTACATATAGAGATACAGATAACCAAATTAAGTTTGAGTATTTTGACTATGTAACAATTGGTAATAATGGAAAAATACTGTATGAAACATCTGGAGACAAAATTGGTCAATCTACAAGTGACGGATTAAAAGCTGACAATGTTGCCGGTATTGCTGTGTTAAAGAAACTTACCGAATATAAATGTGGTAATGATGTTCTTACATGGAAATACGATAGCGACGGAAAGATTACGTATTATAAGAATGATGACGAAATTAGCGCTGACAGTGTGGAATTAGAATTAAGCACTGATTCTAGCGAATATACAGGCAATTTTATAATTAAGGAAACTAAAATACAAACTGCTTCTGAAGGTTATTATTTTGATAGTAATGGAACGCAGCATGAAAGTGCAATAAGATATAAGGATGCTGGAGGTTATAGTGTTAATAATACCTTGACGGTTAAAAATAGCGATAATAATTTGGTTGTTCTTAAAACATCAGATGGCAAAAAAATAACATTTAATAATGATTGGAATTCGAAGAAGCGGCATGTGTACTATGATAATGAAGACTATAAATTTAATGAAAGCTCACTTGTAAGGAACAATGATGGTACATATACATTAACATTAGAAAATAGAAAAAATAGTGTACAAAATATAATACTTTCAGTAAGTAAGGAAATTTACACTATAAACTATACTGAAGAAGTTACTAATAAGTATACTCCAGGATTTACATTAGATACTGAAAAGGTTACGTATAAATTAGATAACGGCACAGAACAAAAAGACGGTAATCTTGGAATTAAAGGAAAATATTTTTACTCAACACTAGATTATAAGAAAGGTAACGATCAATATAGCAAAGACAGAAGTACTGTAACCAGTACATCAAACAGGTTAAGTGAAATAGAGTCGGCTGCTAAGTCACTATCCACTAAAATCAGTGAGAAATTTTCTGAGTTTGGATCTAGATCAGCAAGTAGATCGACTAGTGCTGTAAAGAGTGAGAGTGCATCGGTTTCAAGAAGCCAGTCACTTGATGCGAGTGAGAAGCTCAGTGAGAGCTTGAGCACTAGTGTAAGCGAGATAAGATCACTTAGTGTAAGCGCAAGCGAGAGTGCATCAGTAAGTGCAAGTGAGAGTACTTCAACAAGTGTAAGCGTAAGCGAATCACAGAGTGCCTCAACAAGCGTGAGCGTAAGCGAATCACAGAGTGCTTCAACCAGCGTAAGAGTGAGCGAATCACAGAGTGCCTCAACAAGCATAAGCGTAAGCGAATCACAGAGCACCTCAACAAGCGTAAGCGTAAGTGAGTCACAGAGCGCTTCAACAAGCGTAAGCATAAGCGAATCACAAAGTGCATCAACCAGCGTAAGTGTGAGTGAATCACAGAGCACCTCAACAAGCGTAAGCGTAAGTGAGTCACAGAGCGCTTCAACAAGCGTAAGCATAAGCGAATCACAAAGTGCATCAACCAGCGTAAGTGTGAGTGAATCACAGAGCACCTCAACAAGCGTAAGCGTAAGTGAGTCACAGAGCGCTTCAACAAGCGTAAGCATAAGCGAATCACAAAGTGCATCAACCAGCGTAAGTGTGAGTGAATCACAGAGCACCTCAACAAGCGTAAGCGTAAGTGAGTCACAGAGCGCTTCAACAAGCGTAAGCATAAGCGAATCACAAAGTGCATCAACAAGTGTAAGTGTAAGCGAATCACAGAGCACCTCAACAAGCGTGAGCGTAAGTGAGTCACAGAGCACATCAACAAGTGTAAGTGTAAGCGAATCACAGAGTGCTTCAACAAGCGTAAGTGTGAGCGAATCACAGAGCACATCAACAAGCG
>CAVICC010000070.1:0-11643 GCA_963641405.1 bacterium
GCTGATTCTAATGCGCTTGCGGCTCGCAACTGTGAAGGTACTGAACAGTTACGAATAATAGCATCATAATTTCTTATACAGTAAAAAAGCTCACTCCATAAGGAGTGGGCTTTTTTGGGTGAGTTTTTATTATTTGAGATTTATTTTTAGGTTTATTCGTTTTGGGTTATGATTAATTTTCTTTGTGGATTTTAAGGTCATCTTTGATATCGTTTCCTTTTTCAGGACCATTCTCCATCCACCATGCAAATCCGGCTGCACCGATACAGATCACAGCACAGACTACAATTACTACTGTTTCAAGCATTCTTAAGTCCTCCGTTTAGCTAACTGCACATCGCGGAGAAATTATAATTTTATATTTACTCCGCTTATGCACATTAATAAGTGTTAGAAAGCGAAGTCTAAACGTTTATGTCCGTCCTTGCTATGTATATACCGTATAATGAACCGCCGGCTTGTGTTTGTGTAAGATATACGCCCGGCTTCAAAAGCTACATAGGCGAATAATATGATATGTATTGACCGGATCAGGATGCCAAGCCAGCCGATATTGGAAATTATTCTGGTAAAAAGCTCTGATACCGAAATCCTTGCACGGCATATAGCCTCGGGAATCACATCATCACCAGGAGTCAGCCAGTCATACTGGGAGTATGGGAGTGTCTGACCTGGGGAATCAGTCTGCTGCATACTGCCAGAAGAATAGCGGCCGTATATAGTCTCGTTTGATTTTTCAACCGTTCCCAGAAAAGAGCACAAAATAAGAGACAAAATAAGTATAAACATGAAAGTTTTTCTCATATTGTAACGCTCCTTTCCTTTACCAAAATAATAATTCCAGTTCTATTTTCGACCCTAAGAACAAATTTGTCAACAAAAATCTCGGGTTATTGTAAACAACGTAACTGTTCAGTACCTTCACAGTTGCGAGCCGCAAGCGCATTAGAATCAGCTTCGCTGATGGGCGCTTGCTCCTACGTAATATACGTTTTCTTACGAAATATGCAGTACCGCATATTTCTGTACTGAATAGTTACTAAATAACTACTATATACAAAGTACTAAAAATATAGTACAATTAGACTATATTTTTAGTATAAGGATTACCGTGGAAAGGTGTACCCGGACAAAGACAGGAGGAAAGCAGTGTTTACATTTTTAGCAGAACATATTGGAATTATAACTGTAGGATGTATAGAGCTTGCAACAGCGGGAGTGCTGGCAGGTATTGCAGTCGACAGATATCTGAAAGAAAAAAACAGAATAAAGCTGCAGGGAAAGACTTCTGATATGTTTCGTGGAACACCATGCAGGGAGGATGAAGCGTGTGTGGTTGTGAGAGTACGTGACATGCTTCCTGTTTATGCCAGCAGCAATCTAAAAGATATAACAGGTCTGACACTTGAAGAACTTAAGGAGGACATTACCTGTCTTGAATCACGAATAAAAACTTACCAGACAGGGAATTCCTTCTGGAACGATTTCAAGGACTGGAACGGCATGGGAGAGCTGATAAACGAAGCGCAGCTGATGAATGATGAGTGGATCAAAATGATCGTCCGAAGAAGTGAGGATGGATTATACAATATATCTTTCTTCGAGAGAACGACAGAGGTGCATCAGACACTGGATGAGTACGAGAGGCGGCTGAAGCAGGAACATGAGGCCAGCGAATCAAAAACGACGTTTTTATCGCGTATGTCGCATGAGATAAGAACCCCGATGAACGGAATCATGGGAATGATCTCACTTGCAAAGGACAGGCTTACTTCGGGCAGTCAGGAAATGCAGTATCTGGAAAAAGCAGACGAGCTTTCAGGACACCTGATCGCACTCATCAATGATATATTGGATATGTCGCGTATCGAGGCAGGAAAGGTTGAGCTGGAAAATAAACCATTCAGTTTAAAGGCACTCGGCAACAGGTTGTATGATATGTTTGCGGAAAATCTTGGTGAGCGTGGAATCGAATATTCTGTGAATTATGAGAATATGACGATAGATGAAGTCGTAGGAGATGAACTTCGCATCAGCCAGATCATAATCAATTTCCTTTCAAATGCAGTGAAATTTACAAGTCAGGGCGAGGTTACAGTTACATTCAGGCAGATGATGCTGCATGAAGGAACGGCTGATCTTATGATAAGTGTGCATGATACCGGAATAGGTATGTCACCGGAGTTTATAAACAGGATATTCAGACCGTTTGAACAGGAGAGCGCAAACACTGCAAAAAAATACGGTGGAACCGGCCTTGGAATGGCAATCACTGACAATCTCGTAAAGATAATGGGTGGAGAGATTGTAGTACAGAGTCAGCAGGGAAAAGGGTCAGATTTCTATGTATATCTGCATCTTCCAGTATATGAGAATACTGTTGAAACTGAAACTTCAGCAGCTGAATATACCGGTCAAAAAGCCAGTGCACAGCATAAAGAGTCAGGTTCATTTAAAGGACGAAGCATACTTGTGGCAGAGGATAACGATATAAATGCCATGATATCAGAGGAAATTTTAAAGGGTATGGGGGCAAAAGTTGAGATAGCAGAAAACGGCCAGCAGGCAGTAGATGCATTTATTAGCCATGAACCCGGGTATTATGATTTTATACTTATGGATATACAGATGCCAGTCATGGATGGCCGGCAGGCTGCAAGAAAAATCCGAAGCCTTGAGAGGGTGGATGCACAGCAGATACTTATATTTGGACTTTCAGCTGATGCTTTCGTTGAAGATGTGCGCAAATCTAAGGAGAGCGGCATGAACGGACACTATGCTAAGCCGGTAGATTTTTCAGAGCTTGAGAGAACTATCGGAAAAATGCTTATGAGGTAATCATATGGGACATTTAAAGAAAAAGGCGGGAGCTGCGACAGTTATAGCAGCAATCAGTGCAGGTACTGCCGTGGGAATATATGCATATCAGAATAATACAGACTTTACACCATCAGGTGAAGCACAGAAACTTCATGCCAACAAGGTGGATTTCTCTGGGAATGATGACATAAAAAGCCAGAAATCACAGGAAGATAGTTCTGATGATAAAAAGAGTGCACTGCTTGATCAGAATGCACTTGAAGGGACCGATGCCGCATATCTGTTCAGCCAGGCGCAGCTTGAACTGCCACTGGATGCAGATCTAGGAGAGGAGCAGTCTGTTATCCTAAACAATATGCAGTCAGATGATAGAAGAGACGATAATAAAAATATTGACAATAAAATAACTGACAACTCTGAAAATATCGTAAATGCATCATCAGAAAATGTATATAATGTAACCGGAAATAAATCAAATGCAGATATAATTATTGAAAAAAAAGATCGCCAGGAAGGCATGTCGGTTCATGGGATTACAACAGGTGACGGTGATAGCAAAAATGATAATGGCACCGGCAGCAGCGATAATACCGATAGTGGTAGCAAAAATGACAGCGAAAGTGACGACAAAAATAATACCGACGTTGGAATTGACGATAACAACAATAACAATAACAATAGTAATAGTAATAGTAACAATAATGATGACAAAAAAAGTGACAGCGATGGTGGCACAACTGGAGTTTATCCGTCAGATAAAGTGACTAATCCCACTCCAAAGAAAAATGAACCAAATTATCTGCCAGAAGATCCGAAAAAATTTAATGAAAATGACAAGGAATTAATAAACAGCGAGAGTACAACGATGTGTATAGAATCCAATTCTATCGAATTTGGCGGCGATTCATATTACATATACAAAGATCAGACAATCACGGCGACGGATCTTATGTGTGCGTTAGATACATATATCGTGACGCAGACTGGTGACAGCAGCAAATATTACACACTTGGACTTGAAGATCTCGACAAATATATCCGTTTTACAGGTGTATCATTTGACGGTGGCAAAACGTGGAATAGCAGCTTTCCTGTCAGTATACCAAAGAATGCAAGTATCAATGATATGCGTATACAGGCGGAGTATAGATTTTCACAGACCGATGAATGGCAGAGGTATACTGATGAAATAAGCTGTCCTCTTAAAAGCAGTATATTGTATGTGCTCTCAAAGACACTTACGGATTCGGATGAGCAGATTAATACTGACAATGTGTTAAATGCCAGCCGTTATGATGTCAGTAGTATCAATCTGTACTATTATCAGGAGAGCTATCTGGGAAGTAATGGGACCAGGCTTACACAGCTATTCCCAGGATGGACGGAGCGAGGGCAGCTTGTCGACTGGAACTATGAGGTTACAGAGGGCAGACATGTATTAGAACCCGCTGAAATGGTAGATTTATCAGAGCAGTTTGAGGCAAAGCTACAGCTCTACTGGCTCAAAAACCAGCAGACTGGGCTGGATGATCTGGTATATTTGCAGACACTTACCGGCATAAATGGACAGGGTGTTAAGCTTTTGTCGGCCTGGAACGGTTTAGATGATTATGCGGGCGACTTTGTCAAAGTACCGGATTACATACAGGCGGTAGATATTGCGACTAAGACAGAGGTGGGTACACTTTCCATACCTGAGAGCGTGATACAGATCAACAATAACGATGGGCTCAGGGTAAATGACGGCTATGTTGTCTCAAAGGAGAATGATAATTTCAGCTCACAGGATGGAATACTCTGCGACAAAGGTGGTACCGAGATGATAGATATTCCATATAATGTGTCTGAGCTTGATATATCATCTGGTATCAAAAAAGTAAATATAGCAGACGATAACAATATTAAAAGGATCACATTTGAGGCAGAAAGCTTTGAGGATTATCCTTCCATAGAAATCCAGAATCTGCATGATTGTGCAATAGTCGTAAGCGACGAATTGATGGATTTGTTTGTAAAAGACAATGTAAAACTGTTAAACAACAGTGGAAATACGGTAGTTTCCGAAGAAATAGGCGAAAGCATATTTGTGGAGAATGGTGTTGCCATAAATACTGATGGAGAAATAAAAAAAGCCATAAGTTTAAGTGGAACGACATTTCAGATATCATCAAATATTACAGCGATAAAAGCCGATGCCTTTGCGTCAGCTGAAAATTTAAGCACGCTTGTACTATCAGATGAGTCATCTAAAGATTTAAAACTTGAGGCTGGCTGCTTTGAGGGAAGTTCTATAGAACAAATAATATGCAGCAATAAGGCACAATTTGAGAATATCAAAAATCAGCTCGACAGTTCCGGAAAGCCGGATATACAGCTTATTATGACAGGCACTATGAGCGGATATACATATTATGAAAAAGGCGATGGCACAATCGAGCTTGTCAAGGCGCCTGCTGATATAACAGAATTTGATGGTGTGATAAAAAGTGATACCGTAGGGGAATCAGATTTAAGTGTGACATGCATTGGCGATCAGGCATTTGCGGACTGTGAGCAGTTAAAGTGGGTTACACTTCCGGAAGAAGTGACAGATATAGGATACAGAGCTTTTTATGGATGCGACAGCTTAGAGGGTGTGCTCATACAGACAAAAGACCATATCACAATAGGAAATGAGGCTTTTGGCGATTGCAAAGCGCTGCGTTTTGTTGCTTCCAATGCAAAGAGCGCAACCATGGTGGATAAATATGATCCGGACATGTCAGTTTTCTATGAGTCAGACTGGATCTTTAGCAATTCATTTTTCTTTGTGCCGGATGACTCCGAAGGATATGGAGACAATGTAAGCACAATGTGGGGATATGATATTGATGAATATATTGTTGAGGAACTTGGAGAAAATGGAAAAGTACTCTACGGAGCAAATTCATCAAACGAAAAAATAATAGCACTAAGATCCGGAAAAGAAATGCCGGATAAGGTTTTATTGCCGGCAGAAACAGAGTACATATATGAGTTTGCATTCGCAGAAACAGTATCGGGATCAGGAGCATATGAGATAAACTGGCAGGATATGGATTCTTTGTGCTGGCTTGGTTCATATTCTTTCATGGACTCGCAGCTTTCCGGAGATATAGTGATCGGAAATAACGACAAATACACCGAGTTAGATATAAGTGAAGGAACCTTTAGAAATTGCGATAAAATCACATCAATCGAGATAAAAAACGCATTAAACTATATAGGCGGTTATGCTTTTACTGGGTGTAAGGCTTTGGAAAGTGTCCATATATGCAGTATAGTGGAGAATAATATATATTTGAATTCGGGAATCTTTGATGGCTGTGATAGTATGAGGGACTTCATACTCGACGTTTCAATACCTCCTGAGATGTCACTTTACAGTCCTGGAATTATGTATCGTTTTAATTACGACTGGACTGAGGAAGAGGAGGCAGAAAAGCTTCACATTACTGTGCCAGAAGGAACAGAGGAGGCATACATAAAAGCCTGGAGATATATACGTCTGGGATATACTGGCTGGTTTAGCAGCAGTGAATATCTTGAAATGTGGAATGACGTCAGCGTAAGCCTGATGCAGTTTGATGATGACACCGGGGAGCTCATTTATCCGGAAGCTGAAGAGGTTGATGCCGAGGTCAAAAAACAGATTCTTGATAGCGAAAACTATATCAGAAATATGCTTGGAGCAGAAAATGTCACTGAACCGACAGATTTTTATCCGTACAGACTTGATGATACGATGCTTACACTTATCGGTGTTCCGTCTGATGCAAAGAAGATATCTCTGGATGCCGTAAGCGTTGGACTGCCTGAAGGCTGGTATTTGGATTACATAGGGACAGGTGCATTTGAGGGAGCTTCGAATCTTTCAAAAATAATAATTCCTGATAATCTGTCTGGAATAGAGATGAATGCATTTGCCGGAGCCTCAGCGGATGTGTCAAAGCTTACAGTTACATTTACAGGGGAGACTCCACCAGCGCTTATTGGCGCATCACAGGAGGTGCCATTTCTCTTTGGACAGACTGATGACCGGCTTTGCATCGAGGTGCCAGAGGGATGCGAGGAGGCGTACATAGATGCGTGGAAATATCCTATGGCAGGATACGAGGATGAAGCGGATCTGATATGGGCTGTCATGGACGAGATAAGGGCTGAAATTGCGGATGATGAAGAAGTAGACCTGGACAATATTGACATTGATGAGTTGATTAACACACGCATCAATGAGATCATCCAACCGGTAGAAAAACGACTTCGCAGTATGATGGGATTAGAACCGGTTGAAATAAAAGATATAGAAGGAGACACAGAATGATAATTGAACAGTCGTCAAAGATCATTTCAGAGGTAAATAAGGCGTTTATCGGTAAAAATGATATTGTGGAAAAAGTGCTCATGACAATATATGCAGGTGGACATGTACTGCTCGAGGATTGCCCAGGTGTGGGAAAAACCACACTTGCAATGGCATTTTCAAAGGCACTAGGCCTGTCATGCAAGCGTGTGCAGTTTACACCGGATACACTTCCTGGTGATATCACCGGATTTAGCATGTACAACAGGCAGACAAACGAATTTGAGTATCGCGAGGGTGCGGCAAGCTGTCAGCTTCTTCTGGCAGACGAGATAAACCGTACATCGCCAAAGACGCAGTCCGCGCTTCTTGAGGTAATGGAAGAGCATACGATCACAGTAGATGGACAGACACATACGCTTCCTGACCCATTTATCTGTATTGCCACGCAGAATCCACTCGGTTCTGCAGGAACACAGCCTCTTCCGGAGTCACAGCTTGACCGTTTTATGGTATGTCTTTCCATTGGATATCCATCCATCGAGAGCCAGATGAAGATCATAAATGCACAGCGAGGCAGCAATCCGCTTGATAGCGTGTTGAAGGTCACAAACGCGCAAAATATCGTGGAGGTGCAGAATTATCTGTCAGCTGTAAATATGACAGATGATGTGCTAAGATATGCAATCTTGCTCTGCGAAAAGACAAGGAATCATCCGCTTATAGAGCTGGGTATTTCACCACGAGGCGTTGCTGCACTTGTGAAGATGGCAAAGGCAAGTGCCGTATTAAAGGACCGCAACTATGTTGTACCGCTTGATGTGCAGGATGTATTTTTAGATGTCTGTGCACACAGGCTTGTTCTGCGCCCGCAGGCAAGAGTAGAGGGAGAAAATGCCAGGGATATCTTAAAAGAGATCGCTTTAAGTGTAAAGCCAAAGGGGTAGATTGATGTTAAAAAATCGTTTGGGATTCGGATTTTTAATACTGCTTTTTCTACTGCTTCTCATATATTCTGGAAATATATATTTTCTTGGGGCGATAGCAGTAATGCTTGTCATACTGGTGCTGCTATATTTCTTTATAAATGTAGACGCAGGCAGGATGCAGATAAGCTTTGATACAAAAGCCGGAGCCAGGGAAGGTAAAAAGATACCGGCTTATATAAATATTAACAGTGCAAAACGGCTTTTTGTTGCGCAGAGTGTGTATCTGGAACTGGAGCTTGAAAATATCATGCTTGGTACATCCTGGACCAGACAGCTTCGGCTCATGCTGACAGACAGTGATAAGCCATATGATATCAGTGCAGTTGCATCCGCATGTGGAGAATTGCGCCTGAGTGTAAAAAAAGCCAGAGTATATGATATGTTTCATATATGGACCAGGCCGCTTGACACAGACATCAATGCATATACGGTAATATATCCACGGCAGATGGAGATTGGACTTGTCATGTCAGGAAAGACGATCGGCTCTAACAATGATGAGGGATTGTCGCAGAATAAAAAAGGAAGCGACCACAGCGAGATATTTGATCTTAAAGATTATGCAGCAGGAGACGATGTCAGAAGAATACACTGGAAGCTTTCTTCAAAGGCAGACGACCTGATAATACGAGAACCGAGCAATCCGACACATTACAGTGTGGTCATACTGCCGGATTATGGAATGCAGATGTTTGAAAATGGCATTGAGACGGCAAAAAAATACTTAAATACGATAATTGCAGCCGGAGCGTCCCTGGGAGAAGAACTAATCAGAAACGGAATATTTTTCTGTCTGGCAATACCGACAGATGGCGGACTTGAGCTGTTTGAGGTCCAAAGCCAGAAAGACTGGGCGCAAACGGTATCTTTGTGGATGAGTTTTTCGATACAGTGTGTTTCAGGAAAGGGACTGGAGTTTTTTAAAATGGAGCACATGGCGCAGTATTTTACCCGATTGTTCGTACTGTCGGCAGGACGATATGAGTACAATTTAAATGGCATGGAACATGAGCTTTCAGCTATGCTCATAGAGTCATCGGATGCAAAAGAGTACGGATATTCAATGATTGCACCGGGGATTGAAATGGTTTCTATACCGATAGATAACAATGATACAGAAAGTTACAGGATTATATGTTAAAAAAAGCGGAAGTTAAGGAGCTTTGGCCCACAGGTGAAAAAATTTCAAAAGGATTAAAATGGCGCATACTGATGCTGGGACTTATGTTTTCGGTGGGAAGTGTGATGGCAGTTATCACTACCTGGTCAGTATTTGCTGATTTTGTAGTGAAAATCTATGCGGTTACAGTGATTGGAGTGATCAGCGCAGCATTATTTGAGCTGATTAAAAGTAAGTATAAACTGGCATGGATTTCAGTTGCCCTGCCGTGGCCATTTTTACTTGTATACACGGGGATAAGCTCGTGGATTGCAGGCATACAGGCATGGCTTGATCAGATCATAATCAAAGTAAATGAGGCACATTCAGGAAAGATAGATATTTTTTCGGTAAATGCAACAGATGCGGATGCTCTCGCATTTATACTTATACTTGCGTTGATAATTGGGCAGCAGTCATGGTTTATCGTAAAAGAGGGCAGGATAATGTCTGCTGTGGCAGGCTGCATTTTGTGGCTTATGATTATGACTGTAGGAGGTGGTTTTTCACCTGTAGCAGCAACGCTTCTCATATGCGCTTTTTTTGGACTTTTACTCTCAGGTCGAAGCATAAAGCTTATGCGAAGGAATACGGCATGGATAATCAGTTTGGGAGTGATACTTCTTGTAATTGGACTAAACAATGGAAAAGTTGGGGCAGCACTAGATCTGAACAAAGCCATAAAAGAAGGCGTGCATCAATTAAGATACGGCAGCACGACTCTTCCAAATGGCGAGCTTGCAAAGGCAGATGAACTTCAAAAAGACAATGGTGATATGTTTACAATAAGTTCGCAGCAGGTAAAATCGCTCTATCTGAAAGGATTTACCGGAAGCTGTTACAGCGACGGCAGATGGGGAGCCCTGCCTTATACGGCTTTTGTCGGAAACAATGCAGGAATGTATAAATGGCTTAAAAATAATGGTTTTGATTCGATGACTCAGGTTGCGGCATATTATACACTTTGCGATGACAAAAACACTCCGGAGCAAAATACCATATCGGTGGACATATCAGGTGCATGCAGTTGGTATGGCTATATTCCGTCGAGTCTGGAAAAGTTGCAGGAAGGAAGCTTTAAAGAGAATGCTGACCGTGGACTGGTAAGCCGCGGACTGACGGGAGAAAAAAATTATACATATACAGAGCTGTCCGGCTCAAAGCCATCTGAGCTTACGGTTGTAGAGGAATGGGTAAGCAATCCAAAGACACAGGAAGAAGAGAAGTATTGTGAGTCGGAAGCGGTTTACAGAGAATATGTATACAGCAACTATACACAGCTTGATGATGAACTTAAATCATTTGTTGATGAGCTGTTCTGGAGCGATTATTCAACGAAAACTGATAGTGCCTATAATGCTATAGAGCATGTAAGAAAAGTGCTTCGAAGTAACAACAGCTATAATGCACGCGTAGATATAACATATGGTAATGATGATCCACTGCAATATTTTCTGAAGAATAATGCAGAAGGAAATTCGATGTATTTTGCATCAGCCGGAGTTGTGGCTCTTAGAGCATATGGTATACCCGCCCGCTATGCAGAAGGCTATTTTGTATCTTCAACAGCATTGCAGGCAGCGCAAAGCGATGAGTATACAGTTACCAGTGGTAACGCACACGCCTGGATAGAGGTATATTTCGACGGAGTTGGCTGGCTTCCGGTCGATGTCACACCGGGATATTATATGAGTGCAGCAGATATGCAGCAGATGTTTGAGGTGCCTGAAAATATACAAAAGACAGCGGCATACGACGACTCTCTTGTGCAGACAGATACTAGCGGAGATGGCTCTGACAGCGGAGAAGACGAAGCTGCCGGCGCTGAGAAAGTATCATCTCATGTGGGTGTGATCGCGCTTGGTATATTGGCACTTTTGATCATCATAGTTTCAACATTTATATTTATTACGGAGACGCTTCGGGCATTGATATTGTGGGTGGATCAGAGTAGCCTTGAAAAATGTCCTCAGGATGTCAGGATAAGAAAACTTGAAAATAAGATGTACCGCCTGCTTAGGATATATGGCATAGATGCCGGATTAAGCTGGAATACGGCAGAGACAGATGCTCAGCTTTCTAATTTATGTAGTGGCATAAGTCTGGGCGAGTATACAAAAGCATGCAGAATAATCGAACAGCAGGTGTATGGAGGTATGGCAATTCCTGTATATCAGGAGAGGGCACTTACAGCCTTTATTGTGAAGCTTTTTAAGGCAGGAAAAGAACAGAATTTATCAATACGTATAAAATTGCACTATTTTATCTGAAAATATATTATCATTGGCATAGGATAGATAGAAGCTGATTCTAATGCGCTTGCGGCTCGCAACTGTGAAGGTACTGAACAGTTA
>CAVICC010000071.1:0-11289 GCA_963641405.1 bacterium
TTGCTCCTACATAATATACTTTTTCTTACGAAATATGCGGTACCGCATATTTCTATACTGAATAGTTACCCTTTTTCTATAATTACGCTTCCACCATATAAAGCACAAGATTTTACAACTTTAAATTGCATGTTACCGACAAATAAAATATATATGTATAATTCAAGCAAGTATTTTTTGTACAATAACTCTGCACATAGACATTTTACATGTTTACATATTAGCATTTACGCATTGGCTTCAATTCCAGCGTATTTATACACATATAGATCATATTTTTTCATCACAAATCTATTTCAACTCATCTTTGTTGATTGATGCAACGCAGAAATCTATTCTTGTGTTTTCCTCATCCTCCTCGCTCGTTCCTGTAAGTCCGATCTCCTGTGTAGGATCAATTCCATCAACGGCTGTCACATCGACCTTTTTATTTCCTGCGCCCGGTACTCTGAATGTAGATATGTCTAACGGTTCGATGGATGTCTCCGTTGGTTTTTCAAGCTGTGGAATCCATTCATATGGTACTCGATATGCGCGGTATATCATGTTGCTTTTAAATTTCCCACCGAATGATTTAAAATGCGGATTTATGTATTCCCACACAACCTAATGCTCCGGTGTAACCTCTATCAGATGTCCGTCCGATCCTTCCGTGATAAGCGCATTTCCGTTCGGAAGTCTCTGTGCGGAGCTGATATATGAGCTGTAAAAATTCGATGGATCTGTAAAAAGCAGCCATCCGGCTTCAAGTGGTGTATACTGCCATGTTATCTCTAAAATTACAGGGTTAAACTGTAGCACTCTCGAATAATCGCGTCTTGCGTTGTTGCTGCCATCTACCGATCCCGGATTTGGTGTGCCGTAGCCGCCCTGTCCGCCATTGTCGAATACGAGCAGATCTCCCTCTCCCGGAAGTCCTTTCGGTATCATATGTAAATGATGCTGTCCTATGATCCAGCCAAGTTTTTTGGTTGCCTCATTCTCATTAAAATCAGGGCCTACTCTCCAGACGATCTTTCCTGCCTCCTTGCTTATTATCGCCAGAATATTTGAGTTTCTGGCATCAAAGATGATGTTATCAGGATGAAATCTCTCATCTCCGGCATCATACCATTTGTTTTCTCCAAGAGTTGAAAAATTGTTTATATGCATCCAGTCTCCTCCGGCTTCACCGTGAAGTCCCGGATTTCTGTAGAGTATGTTTTTTGCCGCTTCATCAAAGCCCAGCTCATCAAAATGATCGCTTGCCCGCCAGCTCCATACAATATTTCCATCCCAGTCCACCTTCACAAGATCTTTTTCATCCTGATATGAATATTTACTCATTATAGAACCGGTTGAACCAAGCACATATCCTCCCGGAAGTATCTTGTTTGGAAAGCCTTCAAGTCCAGCCCACAGCTTTACCTCATTTCCGTTCATATCTATGAGAAGTGCGCCCTTTTTTGTCGGAAAAACCGTGTAGCCATTCCACGCCTTGTCTTTATTGTATACTGTTGTTCCTGTCGGAAAAATTTCCGGATATCCCATGATGCTGTCCTCCTCGATTTCTAAATTCATATGTTAACTTTTTTCATTTATTTATCTGCGATAGTTACTGATGCCGGATCATACTGCTTTGCCGCTGTCGTATCTATGTAATCCCTCACATTAAATTCCTTGTCATATTTGCCGTGAGTGTAAGCCCAGTCTGCCATTTCCTCGAGATGCTCTGCCCCATCTTCTGTAAAACCGACTCTAAGTGTCTGTGCCTGCCAGTCTGCCTTGAAATTTTCCTCTTCCACACCAAACTTCTTTGCGACATCTGCTGCAACTTCATCCAGATGAGCATTTATGTAATCCGTGCTCTCCTGCAATGATTTCAGGTAATTTGCCAGAAGCTGTGAATTGTTATCATTAAATTCTTTTTTGGTAAGCAGATAGCTTCCTGTGATTATTCCTTTGCTGTCTGCCAGCGAACCTAGGTCATCCGCATATTCAGGTGCTACGTACAACCCTCCGGTATTCATTTCTGATGCTGCTGACTCAGAGAAAAATACAAGGTTTGTTTTCTCCTGCGAATTTCCTATCCTGTTTACTGCTGCAAAATCAGCCATCCCGTTTCACACCAGCATATGTTGTATACACACTGCTTTAATTTCTTTCAAACACTTATATTATTTCACTCCGAAATGTGCCAGTTTTTTTTGTCCTATAAACTGCACGAGTCTGTCTGATAAAAATCCTAGTACCGCTAGTGTAAGTATTCCCGCAAATGCCCATCCTGTCTTGTAATAAAGTTTTGAGCTGTTTATCAGATAGCCGAGTCCATCGCTTCCGACAAGCATCTCGGCTGCCACAACGCACACGAATGATGATCCAAGCCCCAGCCTTATTCCTGTGTAAATATGTGATACTGCTGATGACACTACCACCGTAAAAAATACTCTTATCCTGTTTGCTCCCATGCAGGATGCTGCCTCTATGTATGAGTGATCCGTCGATACAACTCCTGCGATCGTGTTCACAAATATAGGGAAAAATGATGCATAAAATATAAGTGCTATTTTTGATTCATCCCCTACTCCAAACCACATGAGAAAAAGTGTTGTCAGTGCTATTGCCGGTACAAATCGAAAGAAACTTAAGATTGGCTCGATTATGAATCGTACCGCTTTAAAATTTCCTACCAGAAGTCCGAGTGGTACTCCAAGCACCACTGCAAGCAGCCATCCCCTTACAACCCTTGAGATGCTTGCAACTATATCCAGCCATAATGTTCCGTTTAATACGAGTTCTTTTACACCTGCTATTGTCTCCGCAGGACTTGGAAGAAAATACTCATCATATCCTAACGAACCGAGTCCCCATACTGTTATGAGTATGATCCACGAGATAACTCCGCATTTTAGTATTTTTTCTTTCACTGTTCATCGCTCCCTTCTTTTTAATGTTTATGCATACGATACTGTTTCTAATGTTCCATCCTGATAAGGCCAAATAAATTGCTAATCTATGTGCAAATATGCTGCGTTCTCATTTTCTATTTCTGTACTGAATAGTTACCAATTTTCAAATAATTTCATCAGATATAATATATCTGACTATCGTCAAACGCCTTGTTTTTAACTATCCGAGTGTGCTCTCCTTCTATGATATAAAGCTGTTTTATAAGCACCTTTATGTGTTCTCCACGGCTTCGCTTTCCGGCACTTATGGATGTTTTTCCGGTTACTGTGATATCGCCTATCCGAACCTTTATCTCATAGGTATTTCCTCTTAAAAGTACTTCCTCTATGATGCCATCCTCGTAGGCTGAGTCTGTGGCATTTTTGTCATTTCCGGTTTGATCTGTATTATCAGATATCTCCACAAACTCAGGTCTTATCACGCTTTTGCACTTTCAGTCCGTATGCTATGTTGTCATAAACGCTCATGTAATGGAAAAGTGCATAGCTTTGAAAAACAAATCCTATTTTTCTTTGATCCGGTGTAAGTGCATTTACGTTTTTACCGTCTATTATCACATCGCCCTCATCCTGCTTTTCAAGCCCTGCAAGCATCCTAAGGATCGTTGTTTTTCCACTTCCGCTTGGTCCTAGCAGACCAACAAGTTTTCCTTTTTCTATTCCGAAACTAACATCATCGGATGCTTTAAAAGTTCCGAAATATTTTGATATATGTTCTAACTCGATATACATTGCTGCCTCCTGTACTATTTTATTTTTGAGATTGCATCCTGCAATATCAGCGGGTGTGTAAATCCTATAAATCTGTTTACTTCTTTGTCTCCATTTAATATGATTATTGTCGGAACTGAGCTGATATCAAATCTTTGTGCCAGTGCACTTTCCTCTGCCGTATTGCATTTTATAAAAGCGGTATCTGTATCCTGTTCTGCTTCTAGCTTAGCAAGTGCTCCCTCCATCTTTTTACAGTGCGTACAGGATGGAGAATAAAATTCCAATATGCTTATGCCTGAGTTTTCGTTAATGTTTTCAAGATAATTTCTGTTAGACAATTCTTTCATCTTTGATGTTCTCCTTCCCGTCGATTTTCAGTTCACACTTTAAACCGTAAATCACAATTATTGGTTATCTACAATAGCTGTAACCCCTTTGCTTGAGTGCATTATATACACCGGTGATGTGCATTTACAAAGGTAATTCTTGAAATCGTTTACAGTTTTACACCGTCGTTTTGCTATTTTTTCCTAGTATTCATACTATTTTAGCATTGTTTATAGCCCATATCCCGGAATTCTCAGACTAAATCCATGTTTTTAAGAAATCGTTTACACTGGCATAAATGCTGGCAATTCTGTGAATTTGAGCACAAAAAAAACCATACATCCAGCTTTTTTACTGAATGTATGGTATTTTTACTGCTTTTATGAAATTTTACATTGCCTTATACGGTTTCTGGGATTTGATATCCTGCCTCATTCATTTGCTTTTCAAATTCTGCAACAGAAAGATTTAGTTTCTCAGCCCCTCTTGCAATACTGTAATCGCCATCACGAACTGAATCAAATACCTCTTTTTTGCGCCCCTGCACAATTCCTTGCTCAATTCCCTGTTCAATTCCTTGTCTAATTCCCTGAACAACTCCTTGTGCAACGCCCTGTTCTTTAATCCCCTGTCCAAGATTACACATAGCCTCTAACAACTCCTTTCTGTTACCTTCCATCTGAATATCAAACTCCTGTTCCAGCATGTTACTCTTCTCAGTCACATCCAACTCCGGTAAAAATAAGGCTCCAAGTAAACGGTGCAGTTCATGTTCCTTATGTAAATCCAGAGTTTTTGCTAGACGGATTATCACAACATTAACAATCTCATACATATCCTTCCAACGTGATCTTCCTATAAAATCTTTCTTGGTAAGATATATTTTTTCCATCGTATTATCAGGCTCATTCATGCAGATCCAGATAGAATATACTTTTTTAATATCATTATATTTCTGTGCTGTAAATTCTCTTTCCAGCTGAGATGATACTTCTCTTATTGCATAATAGAGACCTCTCATTTCAACATCGTATTTTGTCGGTTCAGATTTCTGCGCCTCAATATTGATGATAATTTTTGATACTCCGTCTGCTGTTCTTACGTAGAACACAATATCAAAATATGTAACACCTTCTTTTCGCACATTACTTTCTGAATTCATTCCATTGATCTGCAGCGTATTTGTAAACCCCGGATCAACAGGTATACTGCTAATGTATGGTTCACCCTCAATAAGTTTCTCTACCTCATGTGGGTTCATTCCCATAAAATCTTTTACCGTTCTCACTAATATATTCGCTAAAAACGGTTTCTGAGCCAGTAACATTTTGGCGTCGGCATCATACTGTGCCTCTGCCTGCGTTTCGTCAATAATAGCTTTCTGATCAGCCATATATAATATACTCCTTTCTGCTCTCCCATGCAGAAACGGTCTTACAACACTCTAAATAATTATCCTCCTTCCCAATACACCGAGTGCCTCAAATCCCTAAAACGCAATTACTATATAGAAATTTATTTCTACTGCACAATTATATATCATATTAATATTTGTGCGCAATGATTTTTCACTTTTCCTCTACAAATCCATAAAGTTTAAAAATGAACTTACCACAACGCAAATTGTGATAAGTCCATGAGGATAAATGTATGAGTAAGATTATATTGTTTAATAAACAGATTAACCTTCAGGGAAAATCCGTTTATTAACGAAAAAGAAGACAACCATTGATACTCCACCATTTAATAGTGTTGTTCCGATATTGTAAAGCCAATCCGGTACCAGTAGCCCTGCAACTGCTACCCATATGCAGTTTATAGAGTTGACGATGCATGTCACAATACAAAATGCTATAAGATACCACATTGCCTGATACCAGATATTGCCTTTACTGCGGAACACAAGGTTTCGCTGTATCGGAAAATTAATACACTCGCCCACGACCATAGCAACCATGTATGCACAGAAGTATGAGAGGCCGCCGTGGGCTGTATCATACCCGATTATGTTCCACTTGAATGTTTCTCCAAAAAGTGTGATATCCACACCCGGAAAACCAAAATCTATTTTCGGTAATCCTGCAAATGCAAGTGGCAAAAACATAAGCAGAATATATTTAAATACCGTGATCAGATTACTGACTATCACAAACAGGCCGCCCTCCCGGATCCATTTTGCGGCTCCGGGATGCTTAATACCATATGACAGCCATGCATTTTTAATTCTATCTATCATAGGCTTTCCTATTTTCCCTGCTCTGCATTTTTAGCTGCTTTTGCTTTTTTGCAGGTTTGTAAATAAGGAAAATTCCAGCTAATGCGCTGCCTGCTACAAGAATTACATTGAGCAGTGCTAACAGACCAAGCCAATATGGTGTGTAATCTCTTGATATCTCCATGGCAGATGAATTGCAGTAAATATAAAGTAATCTCTTACATGCATCATGCATCATCTCTATTCCAGCCTGAGAGCCTGTAGTATTCTCCGTTAAGCCGCATTCACCTGTGTAGCCACCTGTGAAAAGAAGCATTGCCGAACCATTTGCTCTAAGCTGAAGATCTGGACTGTTATACTTTTCGGAGCCAAACATTGGATTAAATCCATCTGTAATACATACTCCGTTAAATCCCCATTCATTTCGAAGTACCTCTGTATTTAATGCATAACTTGTTGAACACTCCATGGTTCCAAGGCGATTGTATGCTTCCATCATACCCTTTGCACCGCTTTCTTTAACAGCAATCTCAAATGGTGATAGATAAATTTCTCTGAGTGCCTGCTCATTCATCCATGTATACAATCCACCTCTCTTAGAATCCTGATCGTTACATACAAAGTGTTTCATGTATACATATATTCCCTCTGACTGTGCTCCGCTTGTCTCAGCAGCCGCCATTTTTCCTGAAAGTAGTGGATCCTCAGAATAATACTCACCATTTCTTCCGTTGAAAGGTGAACGATGTGTGTTTGCACCAGGCGCATACCAGCCCGAAATACCTGCTGCTTTACATTCCTGTCCTATATTCTGCCCAACGCGATTAATAAGATCTGTATTCCATGTTGAAGCCATAACAACCTCAGCTGTATACTCATTACCATAGTAGTTTAAGTTTGCACTGCTGACACCTGCCGGTCCATCAACATCTGTTGCAAGTGCCTTTTTGATTGAGCTGATCTCAGGTGTACCATAAGCACAATCACATAAAAGCTCAACCATCTCATCTACGCTCATCTGGTTTACAAGCTGATCCCAGACTTCATCGTCCCACTCTTCATAGCCTGCTAGATCCTCAACAGTAATTCCGTTATCCTGCTCTGTCTCTACTTTAATCTTTGAACTTGTCTGGTAATCATCATCGTTATCATAGCTTACGTCACTACCACCTTCAGAATTATTCATATAATCAACGACATCGTCTCCAAGAGCGATTGACATTTCAGTAATATGTTTTCCGCCCATTGTATTCTGAGGCATTGTTCCCTCAAAATCAGCACGGCTAACATATGGAATTGTATTATTAAGATTTCCATCTCCTGCACTTACTTCATCAAACTGATTTTCAGCAACAACTTCATCTGTAGATCTCTTGCCGACACCTGAATCATTATAAACTCTCTTCTCGTCTACCTTGTACTCCATTGTATCGCAACCCTCTTTGATGTTGTGAGAGTCTGTCTGTAAATTAAATTTATATGTTCCTTCATCTGCAACATAGCACTTTTCACTTGTATAATCGTATGATGCAATATCATCAACGTTCATTGTAAGTGTTACTGTCTCACTCTCACCAGGCTTTAGCTCTGAAGTCTTTGCAAATGCTCCGAGGACTTTCTCTGATTTCTCAATTCCGCCCTCATAGTATGGTGGTGTGTAGTAAAGTTCAACTACATCTTTGCCAGCCAAATCACCTGTATTTGTGACTTTTACATCCACACTGATTTCACCATGGGTATTACCGAATTTCTGGTTTGCGATTTCCCAGTCAAATGTTGTATAGTTAAGTCCATAACCAAACGGATACTGTACTGTCTCATCATAATCGATGTATCCCTCTGCTGCCGCGGTCTCATAGTATCTATATCCGACATAAATTCCTTCTGTATACCATGTCATACCACCATCAACCTGATTATCATATCCATTTGCAGATCCATCAAATTCATCATAATTAGTGTATGTTCCGGCTGTACATATATCCATTACATCCATAAATGAAAGCAACGTACCATCTGCCACGCATGTGAATGTTATATCATATGTTCCTGTTTCTATCTCCCATGAATTGGTTCTTACATCATAAAATCTGAAAGCTTTGTCATCAAACGGTATGCTCACGAACTTCTGCTCTCCCGGATCTAGTGTCACTCTCTTAAAGCCTTTAAGCTCACGCGCAGGACGAAATACAGTATCTGAATTTTTTCCGATATAAAGCTGAGCAATCTCTGTTGCCCTCATATTTCCTGTATTTTTTATGACAAAAATCACTCCATCCTCATTTACACTAAAGTTACTGTATTCAAAAGTAGTATAACTAAGTCCATATCCAAATGGAAATCTTACTTTCTTTCCTACCGTACTGTAATATCTATACCCTACATACAAAGCCTCTCTGTACTCACTGTTTCTTTCCTTTGAAGGATAGTAATTATATGCCGGAGTATCTTTATAATAATATGGATAAGTCTCATTGAGCTTTCCTGACGGACTTACTTTTCCGGTCAGTACATTTACCATCGCAGATGCCCCCGCCTGACCTCCAAGATATCCATGTACTATGCCATTTACATATGCGCTCCATGGCATCTCTATTGGTGATCCTGCTGAAAGTACAACAACTACATTCTGCGTAACAGTAGTTATCTCGTCTATCAATGCCCTCTGCCCCTGTGGCATATCCATACTTTTTCTGTCAAGTCCTTCTGACTCGCTTATCTCATCAAGTCCTGCAAAAATGAGTACTACATCCGCTTTTTTTGCTGCTTCCACCGCTTTTTTTATCAGTTTGCTGTCAGGCTTTCGATTTCTTACATATCCCTGCTCATATGCTACTATATCAAGCTCAGCTTTGCTGATCTCATCTATTATGCATTCCGGTGTCTTTGTCGGATTTACCAAAGATGAACCTGCCCCCTGATATCTCGGTGTTTTCGCAAAATCACCGATTATTGCTATCTTTTTCCCTTTTTTCAATGGAAGTATATTATTATCGTTTTTTAGCAGTACAATGCTCTCCTCCGCCGCTTTTTGTGCCAGTTTATGATGCTTTTCCACATCAAAACCTTTTTTTGTATCGCTCTCAGACTTATGTGTATCAAAGATAAGCGTAAGAAGCTCGTCAAGACGCTGGTCAAGTGTTCCTTCTTTAAGAGTTCCTGCTTTTACTGCATCTACTATATCCTTCATACCTGATCTGCCAGTTCCCGGCATCTCAAGGTGACTTCCGTTTTTTACACCGAGCGCATGATCATTACTGCCGCCCCAGTCAGATATTACACATCCGTCAAATCCCCATTCGTTTTTTAATATTTCCTGCAATAAATGACTGTTCTCATTTGCATACACTCCGTTTATCTGGTTGTATGCAGACATGATAGCCTTTGCCTTTCCTTCCTTTACGGCAATCTCAAAGCCTGTGGTATATATCTCCCTGAATGTTCTCTCATCCACTATTGAATCATTCGCCATTCTGCGAAGCTCCTGGCTGTTCGCCGCAAAATGCTTCGGACACGATGCAATACCTTTGCTCTGTATTCCCCTGACATAAGCTGCCGCCATCTTTCCTGACAAATATGGATCTTCTGAAAAATACTCGAAATTGCGGCCGCATAAAGGACTTCTTTTTATATTAAGGCTCGGACCGAGTATCACATTTACCCCCATTGTTATCGCTTCATCCGCCAGTGCTTCTCCTATCTGCTCTCCAAGCTGCTCATCCCAGCTGTTTGCAACCGATGCCGCTGTCGGAAAACAGGTGACAGGAATACTTGCATTGAGTCCGAGATGATCCCCTACCCCGGCCTGTCTTCTCATCCCATGAGGTCCGTCTGACATAGTCATTGATGGAATCTCATACTCCGGATAATCCTTTGTCTCCCATGTGTTTTTTCCGGACATCATAAATGCCTTTTCCTCAAGGCTCATTTTCTTTATTATATTCTCATATTTCAGTTTCATTTCACTATCCGCCTCTTTCTTATATACTGACATTTCATTTCTCACTTTTCCTATATCCGTAAATGTTTATGTTCACATTTTATATAATGGACCATAACACTAATGATACTTACACAATATGAGATTAGCATGAAAACCGGGCATATTTGAAATGACTGCATAAACTGCATGTTTTTTTCATAAACTGTGTTGCAAAAATTCCCACATCCGGCATTACTCTGCCAAATATGGGAATTTTATCTTAATTCATATTCTATTTGATCACCGATTTAAAAACCAAATTCTGCGGTTCCACCTCAAATGTCATCCTTTTTCCACTTGCCGGATGATCTATCACTATCTTATACGAGCACAGTGCAAGCTGTTCTCTTGCCGTGCCTCTGCTGTGACCTACTCCACCATATTTTGTATCTCCGATCAGTGGATAACCGATATTGGCAAACTGCAGACGTATCTGGTGGTGGCGGCCTGTGAGCAATTTTATGTTGAATATAGTTATATTAGTTTTTTCTCCATTATCCTGTACTTCACAAACAACATTTTCATTTACATTATTTTTTTGCTCCACAACTTCATATTCAAGCACCGCCTTTTTCGCCTGTGGATCTTTGGCTGTTGTGATCTTTGAAGTGTTTGTGTGCTTGTCGAACGCGATATAGTCTGTGAGAGTGCGGCTAATATCATCCGCCTTTTCGCATCCTGTGCCATAGCTTGCCGCATAGTAATATTTTTCGGTTGTATGCTCCTTTATCTGCCTGCTGAGTGATGCCGCCGCCTTCTGATTTTTGGCGAATACCATCACACCCTCCACCGGCTGATCGAGCCTGTGTACTATACCTACATAAGGCGGCTCCTTTTTAGCCGCCCTGTAATTTTTTATGAAACTTTCCACATCCTGCTGCCCGATACGTCTGGTCTGTGTTGCCACCCCCGCGGGTTTGTAGCAGACGATTATGTCGTTGTCTTCGTAAATAATATTGGGTCTTCCCACGTTATAACTCCTATGACTTTATAATTTTTTCCCTTTTCTTTTATTGATATACATTTGTTCATCTGCCCGCTCAATCGCATGCTTCAGTTCATCCTCATTATCAGCCACACAGCTTCCATAGGATGTTCCAATT
>CAVICC010000072.1:0-11147 GCA_963641405.1 bacterium
TATACTTTTTCTTACGAAATATGCGGTACCGCATATTTCTGTAATGAATAGTTACAAATAAACACTAATACAACAATACTAGTTTCCACCCATAAGGAGTGTGTAGTACTTATCCATGATATTGATCTGCTCATCATTTACTGCCACAAGCCAGCTGTTGTTTGCCATTTCCTCATACTTTTCGATGGCTGGATTATCATAGAAATCATCAGGCAGATACTCTTCAATATACTGTCTTTGTACCATTGGGATCTGTCCCCACTCATCAATATGCATTGCAACCGCCTTCGGACTAATCATATAATTAATGAATTTCTGTGCCAGTTCAACATTTTTGCTTCCAGATGTAATTCCCCAATACTGTATGAATTCCTCGTATGGCGAGTCAATCTGCGCTATATCAAACTTATCCCAGTTTGCCTTGTCATCAAAAGCAAGAACTGCATAATCCCACGAAAGTGCCACTGAACATTCTCCATTTACTAATGCCGATACACAGCTCTCACCAACAAATGCTTTTACATTCTTTTTAATGTCAGTCAAAAGATCATTTGCCTCTTTGATCTGTTCTTCATCTGTTGAATCAGCGCTATATCCTAATGCTTCTAACGCTGCACCGTAAAGGGAAATTGTGGAATTAACCATTGCTATCTGTCCCTCTAATGCAGGATTTGTGAGATCTTTGAATGAAGTTATTTCTATAGGACAAGTCTCTTTATTGTAAATTATTCCTGTAAATCCGGCACTTGAATCCGGTGTTACGTATTCCAGATTTTCATCACCGATTGGTCCATTCTCCAGAAGTGAAGTTTCCACATACTGCTCATTTGTTATAGCTGAATGATCCATCTTCTGAATTAAGCCATTTTCAACAAATGACTTAACGTATGCAGCCTCTATGTCACATACATCATACTCTGAACCGCCTTCAACCAGTTTGCTGATCAATGTATCTGTATTGTCAATATATGTCACATTTACAGTACATCCTTCCTCCTTCTCAAACTCCTTTATCGCATCTTCTGAAAACATGCCGTCCCACAAACAGACATTTAATTCATTTCCACCTGATCCATTCGCCTGAGTTCCTCCACTACTTGAACTTCCACAACCTGTCAAGCTGGCAATTGCCATACAACCAGTCAATGCAATTCCTACAAAACTTCTCATCTTTTTCATACTCATAAGCAGCCTCCTTTTCATTTACTGATCACACTATTGTATGAACAGCTAGCCTTTTTAATAGTGCCAACTAAAAAACAGTCCACAGGATATGCATCACCGTCGACTGCTAATAAAAAAAGAGCACTTAAGGAAAATCCCCAGGTGCTCCGTTGCACTTATTTTTGAACATATTCTATACTCTTGTATAATACAAGAGTCAATGTTTTTTTATTAGTACACTTGAGATTAATCATAAATGAGGGGCAAAATACCTTTTGACCCTCATTTCAGAGTGAATACAAAGCACTTCTTCGGCAAATATGTTCTGAATAATTCTCCTACAAAACACAATAGCTGATCCCCATACTCGTGACCATACGTGTCATTTATATGCTTGAGACAATTACAGTCACACGATATAAACGACAATGGATATATAGGCGTTCCAACCTTTTTCCATGCCTCAAGATCCGTCTTTCCGACGATCGTCCAGTCATCGCCCTTCTTATTGAGCCAGTCGCAGAGTTAATTTGCATATATGTATCTGCACTCTGTATCCTTGAAAAATACATTCAGCGGAATTTCCTGCATGAATTTTTCCAGATGTTTTATCTTTGCTATGCTCGTGTTTTCTCCCATGTTACCGCTTCTCCTAATATTGGCTTTATCGTGTGTCTTAGCTATATTATAGGTTAATGTGGGGGAGATAGCAACGTGAATTGGTAGTGTGGTTAACGTGAAAGTGGAGTAGGTGGAGCTTATTATTATTCAGTTCATAGTACATATTAAATTGGTACATTATATAAATGTATATGAGTTTAAAACCTGTATTTCAAATAACAATATCGGCATCACGAGAATTAGAACATTTTTATTGTTTTAATTTCTATAAAATGGTATAATTTTGCCAAAGGAGGGAATGTGACATGAAATTACTACATGTAATAGCCAACAACTTTAAAAACTGCAAAAATTCTTTTGAAATTGATTTTGTATCAAAATCAAAAAAAACATCTGAAGATAAAGAATACGAACTTCTGGAAATTGCTGAGGAGCTTTATACTTATGCCACTTTAGCATTTGTAGGCAAAAATGCTTCCGGAAAGACAACCGCTGTAGAATTGCTTGATGCCTGTTATTCCATTCTTGGTGATTTCAGACTTGAAGGAGAATCCTATAGCTACGAGAATGTGGAATTATTAATTGATTTTTATCATGACGGATTTATTTACAGATATGAAACTGTTTTAAAAAATGCCGACAGCATTGCTTCAAAAGCTGTTTTTACAAAACAGCGGCTTCGCAAAAAGAAATACTACAAAAGTAAAATAAAATCTATTTATAAAGACTCTGATTTTACAGATATAAAGATAACCGGTGAACTTCCTGAAGATACCTCCATACTCTTCTTTATCTTGAAGAAAAAGGAAACTAAAGCTATTTATTTCGACAGCTTTGGAAGTGGAATTGATACTTATAGATTAATATTTGCAACAATGAAAGATTTCAATATCAAACCTTCCCTTCTGGCGAGAGTCATATCCATATTTGATGAAAATATAAAAGACCTCCAGATGCAGGATGAGCATAACTTTAAGCTTTCTTTCTGCGGAAATACAAAAACCGTTTCAGATAAAGAACTGATTTATATGTTATCAAGTGGTACAACCAAAGGAATGCTACTATATATACTTATGATTGCCTCTCTTCAGCAGGGCTTTGACCTTATAGTTGATGAAATAGAAAATCACTTTCACAAGACTCTTGTAGAAAACATGATAAGTCTTTACAAAGATAAATCTGTCAACAAAAATAACGCTACTCTTATACTCACAACACATTACTGTGAGCTTTTGGATTTATTTAACAGACAGGACAATATCTACATTGCAAAGTGTGATAACAAAGTTTATCTGACAAATATGTACGATGGCTTCAATATAAGACCAGAGTTACTTAAGAGCAGACAGTTTTACAATAATGTATTTCAAACGGCTGTAAATTATGATGAACTTATGCAGCTTAAAAAGGAGTTGAAGCTATGGAAAAACTCCTGATCATGTGCGAAGGTCCAAACGAAAAAGAAGTTATAAATATCCTGCTAAAAAATAATTGTCTTAAATTTACCGAGGACGATCTGCTGGGATTAACTCCTTATCACGCCAGACAGATAAAAACTTCTGCGCAGGTCAGAACAGAACTCAATATCTATCCCGGCAAAGTTAAAATTCTCAGAATTGGTGATAAACAAAGCGATAGGCTTGTTATCCCATCCGAATACAGAGAAAAAATTATATCTATTGAAAAATATTGCACAAAGCCTGAGCTTGAAATGCTCTTTATCATTGCAGAAGATCTTGAGAAAAAATATGAAAAGACAAAGTCATCCTTAAAGCCAAAAGATTTTGCAAAAAAATATATAACCTGCGGTAAAAGAAAATATGACAACAGTACATCTTTTTATACTGATTATTTCGGAGATAATACTGAGCTTTTGATAAAATGTCTAAAAGACTATCACAAACATAACGGTTCTCACGGAAAAGATGAGCATTATTTGGATGAACTGCTAAAATAACACTATTTTTGATTTATACGAATTTCGTTTGCGTTTCGCATTATAACGAAATGCAAACGAAATTTCAGTTATTTTATTTCGCTTAATAACGAAATCCATGCGAAATTTTAGTTGTTCTATTTCGTTTTAGTCAATCTTCTTAGTTTTAAATGTAAGAACCGATACCACCTCAATCGCTCCTAAGATCAGTACAAATCCCATAATATCCTGAAACACAAATCTTGTTTTAAAGCATATCCATGTAAGAAGCGCACTTGTAATAGGCTCAACCGTTACAAACAGGCTTGCTTTTACGCTGCCAAGTATTCCAATTCCCATTCCGTATAGTACAAATGGAAAAAGCGATCCTATAATAGCAATAGCCAGGGATAATAACATTATGTCTGCCGATACTTTTGGAAAACTATATGTTCCTGTGACAACCGCCAACAATATCGATGATAAAACCGATCCCCATCCAATAATATTGATCAGTCCAAACTCATTATACAATTTTTGCGGATACAGACAATATATCGTAAAACATACAGCCGAACTAAGTCCCCATATAAGCGATTCCTTTGATACCGCCAAAGAATTGAGCTGTCCATGTGTTGCTATAAGGAAAATGCCGCAAAATGCACATACTACAGCTATTGTCTCATATATTTTTGGCTTATTATGCAGCACAATAGCCGTATATATCAAAATCATTATAATATATGTGAATTGAATAACCGTTCCCGTTGCAGCATTTGAATACTCAATGGCAAGAAAATACGTTAGCTGTACACCAAGGATTCCTGTGAGCGCAAAAAATATAAAAGAGCAGAATTTTTTTCCGTTCCTCCATACTGAAAACAACTTCTTATCTCTTTTTATTGCAGAAATCAACAAAAGCAGTACACCTGATACGAATTGCCGTATTATGGATAATTGTATAGCGTCCATATCAGAGTTTTGAAATATGTATTGTCCAAGGATACCGCTTATCCCCCACATAACACCGCTTATCAGCACTAATATAATACCAAATTTTTGTGATTTCATATTAAAACCTCATCATTCTGTTCCGAAAAGATTATTTTTGAGATATTATATACTCTTGTATTATAGAAGTGTCAATGCTTTTTTTACAAACACATAAAAATTGCCCCATTTCTTCTACTAAAAGTGCAGAAATGGAGCAACTAATAGTGCTATATCTGTTTTATTCACCAAATTTTGTTTTTACATAATCCTGAATAACTTTGACACATTTTTCGCGCCCAATTCTATCAGAATTTAGAACCAGATCATAATTTATAGGATTGGTCCAATCCTTACCAGATGTATAATAACTATAATATTTGGCCCGATATTTGTCCGTGGTATGGATCAGATAATTAGCTCTTTTTTCTGACACATGCATTTTATCCATTATTGATTTAACACATGCTGCCCTCGGAGCCTCGATATAAACGCTAATAACATTGCTGTAATTTCGTAAAATATCATCTGCGCATTTTCCTACAATAATACAGCTTTCCGAATCTGCAAGTGTTCTGATTATATCAGCCTGAATATTAAAAACATTAACATCAGAAATAAACTCTCTATCAACCGGCTCTACCACACCGCTTACTGGCATTTTTCTTAAGAAATTGGCCAGATGTTTTGCCCTGAGTTTTTCATCTGTTTCAACAAAAACACTTTCATCAATTCCGCTCTGATCAGAAGCCATAGTAAGAATCTGTCTTTCATAGCACGGAATCCCAAGTGCCTGTCCAAGCTTAGTCGCTATGTCCTTTCCTCCGCTTCCAAATCCACGTGCTATCGTAATAACATAGTTTCGCATCTTTTCACCTCTTCCCGCCATTATCTAGCTGCCAGGCTGAATCATTATAAGCTTTCATCCGCCTTTAATACAGCGTTCAACATAACTGAAGCACCTTCAGTACAATGCTCTGGTGAAGAATATTCAGGTTCACAATGTGATAATCCATCCTTTGACTGAACAAATATCATTGTGGCCGGGAGCATATAAGCTGCGAACTGAGCATCGTGTCCTGCCCCTGAATGTATATACTGATGCGAAACACCTAACTCTTCAGCAGCTTCCTTTACAAACCCTACTAATTCTTTGTTCCAATATACGGTATCTCTGTTCCATGCCTTTACAACCTCGCATTTACATCCTGCCCATGTTTTATCAGCGCAGCTCTTTACAATCGCAAGTACTTTGTCCAGTACCTCAGGTTTTTCATGCCTTGCATCAAATGAAAAATCAAAATAGTCCGGAACACATGTATGTACACACGGATGGCATACTACCTCGCCTGTCGTATATACAAGCTCTGGATATCCAAGTTTATCAATTTCTGTATGAAGATATGTAAGTGCTTCTGCCGCAGCCAGAAATGCATCCCTTCTTTTTGGCATAGGGAAAGTTCCTGCATGTGTGGTCTGTCCATAAAATCTTAATCTGTAATTGAACATTCCAAGCACACAATCAACTACTCCAATATCATTACCATTGTCCTCAAGAATAGGTCCCTGCTCAATATGTGTTTCAAAATAACACTCGTATTTTTCCGGAGAAAGACGATACTTCTTATCTCCTTTAAAACCAGACTTATCCAGAGCCTCTCCAAATGTGCTCTTATTATCAAGAATACTCTTTGAATTCATCATATCCTCATATTTGAACTTGCTTCTGATATCTTCTGGAAGATAGTCATAACATACAATTCCTGAACACATCATTGCCGGTGGATACAAAGAGCCTTCCTCATTTGTCCATATCATTGCAGTGAGTGGATGTTTGTGTGGAATATTATATTCTGCAACAGTCTCAAGAACCTCCATTGCTGACATAACACCTAAAATTCCATCATAATTACCACCATTTTTTACTGAATCACAATGTGATGCCATTACAATTCTCTTAGCATCTGGATCTGTTCCCGGAAGTGTTGCATACATATTGGCAACATCATCAATCTCTATTGTTGCGCCAATTGCCTCCATTCTCTTACGAAATTCATTTCTCGCCATTATTGCTTCAGGTGAAAGCGAATAACGTGTTATTCCACCATGGCCAGCATCTCCAAACTGCGAAAATGTCTTGATCTTATCTGTCATTCTTTCTAAACTACATTTATACATACTATAATACCTGCCTTTCTATGAAAAAGTACAAAAACTTTGATATCTAATTTGTAAAATTTAAAGCATAAATCATGAATTATTTATTTTTTCAACGCGTGTTCCTGCTGTAATAGATTCTGTAGGACAAACAAGTTTGCATAATTGACAGCCAACACATTTTCTGGCATCCATAATTGGCTTATTGTCAATCATCCTGAGTGCCTGATGTCCCCCGTCATAACATGAAATATAGCATCTTCCGCAACCTATACACGTATTACGGTTGAATTTAGGATACTCGATAGTATGACGATTTACTTCATCAGCCGAAACCACATTTTCCAGAGCTTTGCCAATTATTTGTCTTACAGATGATAGTCCGTTTTCTGACAGATAATCCTCCAAGCCTTCTATCATATCATCTATGATGCGATATCCATATTGCATAATACTTGTGGTAACCTGCACTGTCTCACAGCCCAAAGCAAGAAACTCTGCGGCATCATGCCATGTTTCAATGCCTCCCATACCGCTAAGAGGAATATTTTTCAGCTTATCATCTTTTGCCAAATCATTTATAAAACGAAGTGCTATTGGTTTTACAGCTTTTCCCGAATAGCCGCCTTCCGATGATTTTCCACATACATCTGGTGCAGATGAAAATGTTTTTAAATCAATATTCATTATACTCTTGATCGTATTTATAGCCGCTATGCCGTCTGCACCTGCCTCTACCGCAGCCTCCGCTGGAATTTCCATTTTAGTAATGTTTGGAGTCATCTTTGCAAGTACAGGCAACTTTGTGCCTTTTTTTGTCGCTGCTGTATATTTTGCAACAAGTTTTGGATCTGTACCCACATCACTTCCAAGCCCATCTCCAACCATCTGAGGACAGGAAAAATTGCATTCGATGATATCTGCGCCAGCCTCTTCCATCAAAGCAGCCAACTTCGTCCACTCATCTTCGTTTTGTCCCATAATGGAGGCAATAATGACTTTTGTTGGATAATCTTTCTTTAATCTGCGCAAATACTCCATATTTTCTTCCAGAGTATGATCGCTGATCTGCTCTATATTTTTAAATCCTATAAATGGATTTTCTTCCTTTTCCAATGTTGCGAAACGAGGTGATACCTCATCTGGTGTAAATAGTCCAATTGTCTTGAAGGCGACTCCAGCCCATCCCATTTCAAATGCTTTTGCCACCATTTCATAATCACTTCCGACAACTGAAGAAGAAAGGAAAAATGGATTCTCACAGTGTACTCCACAAAAATCAACCGATATATCTGGCTTTTTTTCCTCTGGTGCTTCTACTATAATACTGGATATGATAGTTGGAATATCAACTCCACGATCTATTTTTGACCGGATGCAGGCACCAACACATGGTGCACTACATCCTTCACATACCATACCATTTATTTTTCTTGCTGCTCCGGTTTCATTCTCAAACCGCACGGAGCGGACAATATCAGCAACTGCAAGCCCTTTGATACATGCATCACTACATGGTGATCCCTGACACAACAGACATCTGCCCGCTTCGCTTTTTCTTTTAATTCTCTCATATGCCATGTGCCATATCCTCCTATCTATGAGAACGTTTTATATAATCACCCATTCCTGGTGTGCCAACATATTCACCATTATCATACACCAGCTTACCACGAAGATAAGTCTGCACAGGATATCCATGTAGTTTTTTACCTTCCCATATTGTATGATCATAGTCAGAATGCATATTATCTACACTAATCGTGAAGTCCTTGTCTTTATCATAAATAACAATGTCCGCATCCTTTCCGATCGCGATGGCTCCCTTGTTGTCACATCCAAAAATTTTAGCAACATTTGTCGAACAAAGTTCTACAACTTTTTCAAATGTTATCTTTCCAGAATTTGCGGCATCAAGCATATATGGATATAGATTTTCGACACCTGCACAACCATTTGGAATCTTTGTAAAATCATCCTTTCCCCAGTCTTTTTCATAACTTTGAAATGGACAATGATCTGTAGCGACGGTATCTATCATCCCTGATTTAATGGCTGTCCATAGCGCATCCTGGCTTTCCTGTCCTTTCATTGGTGGAGAGCATACAAAATTTCTGCCATCTTCACGCTTATATACGTCACATGTGAATTCAAGATACTGTGGACATGTCTCTACAAAAATATCATGTCCCTCGGATTTCGCTTTAATGCATGCTTCAAGGCCTTCTTTATCAGCCATATGTACGATATATACCGGTGTGTCCAGATGCGAAGCCCAGTGAACAACTCTTTTATCTGCCTCTGCCTCAACAAACTCAGGTCTGCTCATATAGTGATACCATGCAGATGTCTTACCTTCCTTTAGATACTGTTCTGTACGCAAATCTATCAAATCCGGATTTTCAGCATGAACATTGATCATTGCTCCCAGCTCTTTTGCACGAAGCAACAGTCTTGCAAGCATTCCATCATCTACCATCATGCCCTCTTTTTTGTATACAAGAAAGCATTTGAAACTGGTAATTCCTTCTTTTACAGCCTCTTCCATCTCGTCAAGAATCTCACCATCATTTAGATCAGTAATACAACAGTGAAATGCATAATCACAACATGCTTCTTTTTCTAACACCTCTTTTTTTGAGCCAACGAGACCTAATATTGTCTCGCCTTTATGCTGAACAGGATAATCAAAAATCGTAGTAACACCACCACATACTGCTGCTCTCGTTCCTGACAGATAGCTATCCGCTGAAACTGTTCCACCAAAAGGCATAGCCATGTGTGTATGCGCATCAAGTGCACCCGGCAGAACAAGTTTGCCCTTTGCATCTACAACCTTGTCAGCATTAATATCAAGGTCTTTTCCGATTTCTACAATTTTGCCACCATCTACTGCCACATCAGCCAGATAACTTTCTGTAGCCGTAACAACGGTACCACCTTTAATTAGTAATTCCATATCTACCTTCATCTCCTTCTAATAACTATCACTTTTTAAAATTGTCATATTTATATACAAGTGTCATACCTGATCTCTGATAAATCTGTGCTACTTCCACAAGATTCATTCCTCCAGCATCAGCAACAGCCATATTTGTTGGCCATGTAACACCAAAATCAACAGTTCCATTGTTTACTGCAGTTGTCTCTGAAATATCACCACCACCAGATACGATATTGACTTTCAAACCAACTTCATCATAATAACCCTTTGCATCTGCTACGTAATATCCCATAAACTGTGCCTGTGGTAACCACTTTAACTGGATTGATACCTCTGATTTTTCCGGAGTAAATTTTCCATCTGATGCTTCTGCTGCTTCATAAAAACTTGTATCGCGTATGTCATCCAATGTCAGATTATCAAACTTATCCTGTGCGGAAGAATCATCAAGTGTTACATATTTTTTTGCAATATCAAGAGTCTGCTGCATTGCTTCATCATTGATCTTTCCTATTTCTGTCACAGAATTACCATCCATATCTGTCTTTACAAGTTTTGCAACCTCATCAGCCATGTATTTCTGATGATCCTGAGATACTGATGATCCGGCATCATATACAATCTGTGCTGCTTCTTCAGGATTTTCTACTGCATATTCCCAACCTTTAATTGATGCATATAAAAATGCCTTAACTGTTTCCGGATTTTCTTTTGCAAAATCTTTGGTACAGAAAATCATATCCTCAAGCATTGCTACGCCCTCATCATTCATGTCGATATATCCGACAGAATCGCCATAGTCATATGCTCCATCATAGCTGTTTTTAACAAGTCCTAGTTCGTTATAAGTCATTGCTGATGCTAATGTACTTGAATCATCATCAAATGCATCCATTGTAAAATCTTCACTAAGGTAATCTGTAGACAATCCATATTTTGCAAGAAGTGCCTGAATTTCATACTGATTTCCAATGCCCCAGTTACTTACTTTACCTTCACTGGCTGCCTTTTTTATAATTTCTTCATTACTCATAACATCCGAAGTGTCAACTGCACCTGTGCTTTGTGTTCCCGATCCTGAATTTGATGAATTCTTATCATCTGAGCCACATCCAGCCATCATGGATACCATCATTACAGAAATAAGTGCTACACTCATAACTTTCATTCTTCTCTTCATACTTGTTTCCTCCTTTTAATGAGACTTAATAATTTCGTAACTGTTCAGTACCTTCACAGTTGCGAGCCGCAAGCGCATTAGAATCAGCTTCGCTGATGGGCGCTTGCTCCTACGTAATATACGTTTTCTTACGAAATATGCGGTACCGCATATTTCTGTACTGAATAGTTACATAA
>CAVICC010000073.1:0-11065 GCA_963641405.1 bacterium
TATACTTTTTCTTACGAAATATGCGGTACCGCATATTTCTGTACTGAATAGTTACCTTTATTCATCAAATGACACAAAGGTTACTGCTCACACATTATAGTGTGACCAGCAACGGTTACAGCCCATTTAAAGTGCCTCTACGAGGCAGGGGCTGTAATCTTTCAATAATTTACACTATGGCGCATAGCTTGACAGCGTGGTGTCAAGCTTGCGTGCGAATGGTAACAAAAAAGGACCTAAGCACGCGAAATTGCGTGCAAAACATGATAGAAGAGATTTGGGAGGAAATCAAAATGGCAATCATGCAGGAAATCGAGACAAAACTTCAGAAAGGTATCAGCGTAAGCTCAAACGAGGAAGTATATTTCGCGCTTCTCGACCTCGTTAAAGAGAAAGCTGAGGAAAAAGTTTCAAATAGCGGAAAGAAGAAACTCTACTATATCTCAGCAGAGTTCCTTATCGGAAAACTTTTATCAAACAACCTTATCAACTTAGGTATCTATGATGAAGTAAAAGAGACACTTGCAAAGAACGGCAAATCACTTGCTGATATAGAAGAGGTAGAGCTTGAACCTTCACTCGGAAACGGTGGGCTCGGACGTCTTGCAGCATGCTTCATCGATTCAATCGCAACACTCGGACTTAACGGTGACGGTGTCGGACTTAATTACCACTACGGATTATTCAAACAGGTATTTGAGAACAACCTTCAGAAAGAGACTCCAAACCCATGGATCACAGAGAAGAGCTGGCTTACAAAGACAGACATCACATATCCGGTAAACTTCGGTGGATTTACAGTACAGTCAAGACTTTATGATATCGATGTAGTTGGTTACAACAACCGTACAACAAAGCTCCACTTATTCGATATCGAGTCAGTTGACGAGTCTATCGTAGGTGATACAATCGATTTCAACAAAGAGGATATCGAGAAGAACCTTACATTATTCTTATATCCTGATGATTCAGATGACAAGGGACGTCTCCTTCGTGTATACCAGCAGTATTTCATGGTATCAAACGCAGCAAGACTTATCCTTGCAGAGGCGCAGGCAAAGGGATCTAACTTACATGACCTTGCTGATTACGCTGCAGTACAGATCAACGATACACACCCATCAATGGTTATTCCAGAGCTTATCCGTCTCCTTCAGGAGAGAGGCATCCTCATGGATGAGGCTATCGAGATCGTATCAAAGGTCTGCGCTTACACTAACCACACAATCCTTGCAGAGGCACTTGAGAAATGGCCTATCAACTTCTTAGAGAAGGCAGTTCCACAGCTTATGCCTATCATCCGTGAACTTGATAACAAGGTTCGCGCAAAGATTGATGACGAGAGCACATACATTATCAAAGACGGTCTTGTACACATGGCTCATATGGACATCCACTACGGATATTCTGTAAATGGTGTTGCATATCTCCACACAGAGATCTTAAAGAACTCAGAGCTTAATAACTTCTACAAGTTATATCCGGAGAAATTCAACAACAAGACAAACGGCATCACATTCCGTCGCTGGCTTATGTCTTGTAACCCGGAGCTTTCTGCTTACATCACAGAGCTTATCGGTGATGGCTGGAAGAAAGATGCAAACGAGTTAGAGAAATTAGGCAATTTCCTGGATGACGATGAGGTACTTAAAAAAGTAAATGCTATCAAACACAGCAGAAAGAAAGATTTGGCAAATTATCTTAAGGTTACACAGCAGCTTGATATAGATGATCACTCAATTTTTGATATACAGGTTAAGAGACTTCACGAGTACAAGAGACAGCAACTTAATGTACTTTATATCATCCACAAATATTTCGAGATTAAAGCAGGAAAGAAACCAGCAACACCGATCACATGCTTCTTCGGTGCAAAAGCAGCTCCTGCATACATCATTGCAAAAGATATCATCCATGCAATCCTTTGCTTACAGCAGATCATTAACAATGATCCAGAGGTAAGTCCATACCTTAAGGTATTTATGGTAGAAAATTACAACGTAACATTAGCTGAGAAATTATTCCCGGCTGCAAATATTTCAGAGCAGATTTCACTTGCTTCAAAAGAGGCATCTGGAACAGGTAATATGAAATTTATGTTAAACGGAGCTATCACACTTGGTACAAGTGATGGAGCAAACGTGGAGATCGCAGAGCTTGTAGGCGATGAGAACATTTATGTATTCGGCGAGGATTCACAGACAGTTATCGAAAGGTACGAAAGAGGAGATTACTGCTCTAAGGATTACTACAACAAGGATGAGAATATCAAACAGGCTGTAGATTTCCTCGTAAGTGATGAGATGTTAAAGGTTGGTTCTAAGGAGAATTTGGAGAGACTTTACAATGAACTTTTAAACAAAGACTGGTTCATGACATTCCCAGACTTTGAGGACTACTGTAAGACAAAAGAAAAAGCATATGCAGACTATGACAATAAGAAAGAATGGTCAAGAAAGATGCTTGTGAATATCAGCAAGGCTGGATTCTTCTCATCGGACAGAACAATCAAACAATACAATGATGAAATCTGGCATTTAGAAGCATAGTTACATTTAAAAGCGCTAAAAGACTTCCATGGATATAATTGTCCGTGGAAGTCTTTTTTCACATATTGGATATGTGAAAGCGTATGCCACAGACGCACACCCAAGGTGATATCATTAACATTCTAAATAGGGGAAGTTTAAGTTGTTTACAAGTGAGAAGTTTGAATATATAATAAAAAGAAGCAAAATTTTCACACGGAGAATAAAAATGATAAAGAACAAATATATAGCACTCGTACTTACATTAGCTCTTTCAGCAGGCATTCTTGCTGGATGTGACAGCACTGACAGGGAGAAAGAAAGGAGTGCATACAGACAGTATGGTATTAACTGTATAGAAAACGGAAGTTACGATGATGCGGTCGATGCATTTCAAAAGGCACTTAACCAGTCGGTAGGCTCGATAGGAGAAGAAGAGCTTGATATATGCTATTACAAAGCAAAAGCCCAGTATTTAAACGGCGATACGGATGGCGCAATCGAGACGTATACGTCAATAATCAATTATAATAATGATTCAGATGCATATTATTTAAGAGGCTGTGTTTATTTTGCGCAGAATGATTCAGACAAAGGAATGGCTGACTTTAAGAAGGCATTAAAAAAAGATAGCAAAAATTACGAGCTTTATATAGGAATCTATGAGACTTTATCAAAGTATGGCATGACGGATCAGGGTAATGAATATCTGCAGGATGCACTTAAGCTTGAGGCTAAAGATGCTGATGACTTTATGCAGGTAGGACGGATATATACTATACTTGGTGACTACGACAATGCAGTTAAAAATCTGCAGAAAGCTATAGAAGAGAAGCTTGTCAAGGCAAATTATTATATGGGTGAGGTATATCAGAAAAAAGGAGACAGTGACAGTGCACAGCAGTATTTCCAGACATATCTTGATAGTGGCGAGGCAGACACCTATGATCTGATGAATATGGGACAGGCGCAGATGGATGATGGCAATTATGATACTGCAATCACATATTTTAAGACGGCACTCGATATGGAGAGTGTTCCAAATAAACAGCAAATCATGAAGGCAATGATAACAGCCTATGAGTACTCTGGTGATTTTGCCTCAGCAAAAAGCCAGATGGAAGAATATTTAGATGACTATCCGGATGATCAGGAAGCATCAAGGGAATATCAGTTTTTGGAGACAAGATAATATGGCAGATACTATCAAAATAGAGGACGTAGAGGAGAAAGTTGTGCTTGTGGGAGTAAGTGAGCAGGACGGTGACGATGCGGATGATTCACTTGCGGAGCTTGCTGAGCTTGTAAAGACGGCAGGAGCTACAGTTGTGGGAACTCTCATACAAAGAAGAGAAAAGATCCATCCGGGCACATATGTGGGAACCGGAAAGGTAGCCGAGATCGCAGAGCTTGTGGAAAGCACAGGTGCTACCGGAATAGTCTGTGATGATGAGTTAAGTCCAGCACAGCTTAAGAATTTGGAGCAGTATCTCGATACAAAGGTCATGGACCGGACACTTATCATACTTGATATTTTTGCCGCAAGGGCAACCACAAGCGAGGGAAAGATACAGGTAGAGCTGGCACAGCTTAAATACAGGTTAAGCCGTCTGTCGGGATTTGGAAGATCCATGTCCAGACTTGGTGGTGGAATAGGAACGAGAGGACCAGGAGAGAAAAAGCTTGAGATAGACCGTAGACTTATAAATGACAGGATAGCACAGCTTCGTCGTGAGCTAAAAGAAGTCCAAAAACATAGAGATATAACAAGGGCAAAAAGAGAGAAAAACCAGATGCCGGTTGTTGCTATAGTAGGCTATACTAATGCCGGTAAGTCTACTCTTCTTAATCATCTGACAGATGCAAAAGTGCTTGAGGAAGATAAGCTTTTTGCCACGCTTGATCCTACGACACGCATACTTGATTTGCCGGGCAAACAGCAGGTGCTACTTACTGATACGGTCGGTTTTATCAGAAAGCTGCCTCATCACCTGATCGAGGCATTTAAGAGTACACTCGAGGAGGCAAAGTATTCCGACATCATTTTCCACGTGGTAGATGCATCTAATCCACAGCGTGAGAAACAGATGTTCATAACATATGACACGCTTGATGATCTCGGAGTAAAGGACAAGAAATTCGTGACACTTTTTAATAAACAGGATGCCCGCACGGATAGCGAACCGCTGCACGATTTCAGAGCAGACTATACTCTTAATATTTCTGCCGCAAATGACGATGGACTTGAGAAGATAAAGTCTCTTTTAGAGGAGATATTAAGGGAAAACAAGATCTATATCGAAAGAGTGATCCCTTATGATAAGGCGGGGGTGATACAGCTTATCAGAAAACAGGGCGAGCTTGTATCAGAGGAATACGTCTCCGACGGTATAGAGATAAAGGCATATGTGCCTATGGAAGTATACGGAAGGCTTAATTAACTAACTCAAACTTCCCACATACAAATAACATGTGGGAAGTTTTAATTATACTAAGAAATAGACGAGGAAATATAATGTCGAATAAAAGTTCAATCCGTTGGGATAAGTTGGATAATACAGCCAACTTGTTTCCAAGTATAGCGGGAGAGAGCATGACAAATGTTTACAGAATATCAGTCACATTAGATGATGACATAGATAGCAATAAGCTTCAGGAAGCATTAGATATCGTGCTTCCAAAGTTTAGTCTTTTTAATGTAAGACTTCGTACGGGCGTATTTTGGAATTATTTTGAGGAGAATGGCAAAAAAGCTCCTAAAGTGCATGAGGAGAATACGTTCCCATGTAGATTCATACATCCAAACAAGAACAGGAGTTATTTGTTTAGAGTGACCTATTATAAAAACAGAATAAATCTCGAAGTGTTCCATGTACTTACAGATGGCATGGGAGGAATCAATTTTATTAGAGAACTGACATATCAGTATCTGCGTCTCGTACACCCACAGCTTGCTGAAAAGAAGGGCGATGCATTGGCACAGGGAACCTCACTCAACAGAGAGGATAGCTTCGTAAAAAACTACAAGACCAGTAAGCCAAGCGGATTTAACAGACAGAAGGCATATCTATTAAAACAGGAGAAAATTCCGGCAGGGGAGTTTGGCGTAATGCATGGGCTTATGCCTGTTGCACAGCTAAAGGATGTAAGTCACAGATACGGAGTGTCGATAAATGACTACCTTGTAGCATGTTTTGCATGGAGTGTATATCAGGAGTGTTTTCATGGTATGCCAAACGACATGCCGATACGCGTTGCAGTTCCGGTAAACTTACGACCGTATTTTGATTCGGTAACAACGAAGAATTTTTTTGTTATGATATCAGCAGAATTTAAACCCCAAAAGAGTACCTACACTTTTGAGGAAGTGTTACGTATAGTGACATCATCCATAAAGTCACAGATATCTAAGGAGCATCTGGAGGATCTTTTTTCATATAGTGTATCCAACCAGAAAAATATATGGATGAGACCAGTTCCACTTTTTATTAAAAATTTGGCTATGAAAGCGATATACACGCAGTCGGCACTGGCGAACACCACTACTATTACAAACATTGGAAATATCAAGGTGGAGCCGGAATACGAGCAGTATATAACAGGCTTTTATTCATTTATACCAATGTCTAAGGGACAACCTATGAAGGGAACGATATGCTCGTACAAGGATACACTTGTATTTACATTCACCTCCATACTGGCTGACACTATGATCCAGCGCAGTTTCTTTAGAAAGATAGCAAAAGACGGCGTGACAGTAACAATAGAGACAAATGGAGAATATTATGAATAAATGCATGAATTGCGGTGTATATATAGCCGATAAAACGGACAAATGTCCTCTTTGCCAGCAGGTAGTTGCTGATGTGGATATGTGCTCATTTGATGAAAATGCTGTATCCGCTACAGAAGAAAAAAATACAGGAATGAATATGTACGGTAATTATAATATGCCAGACGCAGAAGGTAGCAGATACCCGGATGTCAAGGCGGCATCGCGTAAATTCAGACTTTTTGAAAATATCTTATTATTTTTATCTGTAGTTTGCCAGATCGTGATTATCACAGTGGATTTTATGATGGATAGGGATATTAACTGGAGTGTCATAGTGCTTCTTGTATTAATTTATGCAAATGTGACACTTAGGCTTGCAATCATTGGCAAAAATGGATATATTTTTAAAATAGTCAGCACTTTTGTGTTTACTTTGGTACTTCTGATAGGCATTGATCTGCTCACAGGCGATCAGGGCTGGGCACTTACCTTTGTATTCCCAGGAGCGATAATAGCACTCACAGTAGCTACGATAGTGCTTATGATAGTAAACAAACGAAATTGGCAAAGTTACATGATGATGCAGATTTTTTTGATGATCATGGGCGTTATAGCCATGATACTCGTAGCAACAGGTATAATAAAATTTCCATATCTGGCAATTGGAGCAATGGGAGCGTCACTGTTTTTATTCCTTGGAACGCTCATTATCGGTGACAGAAGAGCCAGGACAGAGTTGAAACGGAGATTCCACGTATGATAGGTTTTCATGGAATAGACAATTCATATATGTTTGAGGATGAGGCAATCGGAAACTACCATCCGGGACTAGAATCAAAGAATTTTTTGGGCAAGGATGAAAATACGCAGGATGACGAAGCAGTGAGTCTTAAAGGGCGTATAGTTGCAAGCCTCATAAGTCATATCACAAACGATCTTGCCATAGGAAAGAAAATAAAATCAGGTGAGCTTCGAAAGCGTATGAAGGAAGCTGCCTGGAAAGTGCCGGATTGTTTTGTGACAGAGGAGATAGACATGGGAGATTTTACCATGCAGCATCTTTCGTCAAAGAAAAAGCCAAATACTGAGCGAGTTATACTGCAGCTTCATGGCGGTGGATATATGGGAGCAGTGCGAAATGCATACTATGTATTTGCAGGGCTGTATAATGAGGTTAGTGAAGGCTGCAGTGTGCTGACACCGGATTACCGCGTAGCACCGGAGCATCCTTTTCCAGCTGCATTAGAGGATGCAATAGCCTGTTACAGATGGCTTCTTAATAGGGGATGGTTTGGTTCACAGATCATACTGGCGGGAGACTCCGCAGGAGGGGGGCTTGCGATGTGTCTTACGATGTATCTAAAAGACCACAACATGCCGCTTCCAGCAGGAATAGTGGCAATGTCACCGTGGACAGATCTTACTGCTAGCGGAGAGTCATATGAGACCAATTACGAGAAAGATCCACTTTTTGGAAATACTAAAGAAAGCCTTATATATGTAAACGATTATCCGGGAGATCACAATCGGATGGATCCGTATATGTCGCCACTTTTCGGTGATTTCAGGGGATTTCCACCGATGCTCATACAGGTCGGCTCTATAGAGATGCTGTTGTCCGATTCAGTGGATACCGCAGCAAAAGCGCGCAGCCAGGGCGTAAAGGTGCGCTTGTCAATATACGAAGGAATGTTCCATGTATTTCAGATGGGATATTTAAATATACCGGAGTCCAAAAGGGCCTGGTCAGAAGTAAAGAAATTTTTACAGATAATAAAGGAGGAAGAATAATATGCCAACACCACATAACGAGGCAAACAAGGGGGATTTTGCTAAAACAGTACTTATGCCGGGAGATCCACTTCGCGCAAAATTTATCGCTGACACATTCCTTACAGATGTGCGTCAGGTAAATGGAGTACGTGGAATGCTCGGGTTTACAGGTAAATACAACGGAAAAGAAATATCAGTCATGGGTGGCGGAATGGGTATGCCTAGTATCGGTATTTACTCATATGAGCTGTTTACACAGTATGATGTCGACAGGATCATCCGTATAGGAAGTGCAGGAAGTTACAGCACTGATCTTAAAGTATACGATGTAGTGCTTGTAACAGGTGCGGTCAGCGAGTCATCATATGCATATGTGCAGTCAGGCTACGATAAGGATGAAACACTCCCAACAGCTGCATTAAATGACAGACTTCGTGTCGCTGCAAAAGACCTTGGAATAGAGATTCACGAGGGCAAAACACATTCCAGCGATGTATTTTATAGACAGCCAAGTGATGCAAAACCAACATACTGGGAAAAGCTTCGCGATGAGAAAGGCTGCCTTTGCGTAGAGATGGAGAGCTTTGCATTATTCCACAATGCAAATGTCACAGGAAAAGAGGCAGCATGTCTGCTTACTATCTCAGACAGCTTCGTGGAGGATGCGATTACAACAGCGAATGAGCGTCAGAACTGCTTTACCAATATGATGAAGATTGCACTTGAGATGGCAGAGTAAACACGTAATCAAAGGATAGAGCAGCAGGTCGTGTTGACCTGCTGTTTTATGATGAAATATCATAAATGCAAAGGATAAAAGGTAATATAGGATGGCAAAATTATATTTTAGATATGGAGCAATGGGTAGCTCTAAATCTGCCAATATTCTTATGGTACGTTACAACTACGAGGAGCGTGGACAGTATGCAGTACTTTTAAAACCCAGGACCGATAGCAGGGATAGCGAGCATGAGATCACATCCCGCATGGGACTGTCAGCTCCTGCCTTATATGTTGATGAATTTCTAAAGGATATTCCGGAAGCATGGGATATGGCAGAGAAAGAACATTTTTACAACGGAAGAAAAGTTGATGCCGTGCTTATAGATGAGGCGCAGTTTTTATCTGCTGAGGAAGTGGATATTTTGTCCGATATCGTTGATTTTTATGGCATTCCTGTTCTATGCTACGGCCTGCGTACAGATTTCTTAAATAATCTCTTCCCTGGCTCAATGCGTCTGATGGAGATAGCAGATGTCATAGAGGAAGTTCCAACTGTCTGCTGGTGTGGAAAAAGAGCACAGTGCAATACACGTTATTCGAATGGAAAAATAGTGCGAAAAGGGGAGCAAATTATGCTTGGATCGAATGAAAGCTATGTAGCACTATGCAGAAAGCACTACAAGGAAGGTAAACTTTGGAAGGTATAAAAAAATCCGCAATTTAGCGGATTTTTTTACTAATCTTTCCCATATGATGAACATACACAACAAATAATGCAGCACCTGTAAATATCCATGAAGCTACATACACATTCATAAGCATTTCGTATGTAGGAACAAGCTTAAATACTGTACCAAGCCATATTAATCTAAAAACTACTGTTCCCAGAATTGTAAAGATAGCTGGTTCTAGCGATTTGCCCATTCCTCTTAATGCTGCACTTTCTACCTCATAGGTAGCGGTCAGCCCTTCAAGTGAACATACATGTTGCATTCTTGTGATACCAAATGCTGCAACAGCCGCGCTTGTAGTGTAGATTCCTACAAAGAATTCGTCCCGTATTATAAATATTATACTAAGCACTTCGGTAAAACCAATTCCAAACAGCATGCACATCCAAAATATTTTTTTACATCGTTTGATATTGCCAGCTCCATAATTCTGGCTTGTAAATGTTACAGCTGCCTGGGCAAATGCATTAGCTATATCATAAGTAAAATACTCAAAATTAAGTGCCAATGAAGAACCAGCAATTGCCGCCTCACCAAATGTGTTAATTCCGCTCTGTATAAATACATTAGATACTGAGAATATGGCACCCTGTATTCCTGCAGGAATACCTATATTAAGCACTCTTTTTAAATATTCTTTATCTATCTTTATTCTGTTAAAATGGAATGCAAATTCATCATGTCGTCTATAAAGATATGTAATAACGAGTACTGCACTTATGATATTAGATATAACTGTTGCGATTGCCACACCAGATACGCCAAGCTTGAAGCAGATCACAAGCACAAGATTTAATATTACATTTACAATTCCTGATATAATAAGATAATACATAGGTCTTCTGGTATCACCGAAGCTTCTTAGTATTGCTGAACCAAAATTATATATTACCATAAAAGGAATACTAACAAAGTAAATTCTTATATATACAAGAGCTTCTTTAATTACGCTCTCTGGTGTTCCTGACAATTCAAGAATGCCTCTTGCAACCAGCCATCCTGCACACATAAGCATTATTCCAAGTATAGCTCCAAATGTAAGTATAGTATGAGCCATCGGATTAATCTCTTTTCTTTTATTTTGTCCGATTAGATTTGCCAATGCTGCATTAGGACCTACCGAAAGTCCAACTATAAGATTAACAAATATACCAACTAAAGCAACACAGCTTCCGACAGCCGCAAGTGCATTATCACCGGCAAATCGTCCAACAACAGCCACATCTGCTGAATTAAATAACTGCTGCAATATACTGCTGAAAGCTAACGGCATTGAGAAAAGTATGAGCTTTCCAGCAAGCTTTCCGTTAAGCATATCCATTTCCTTTGATTTATCTACGCTCACTTTTAGTCCTCCCATAAATTGACCAATTAAATGCAAAGATTATCTTATACCCAGAACAGTACAAAATCAATATACAAAATTTGAAAGAATATATGGAGTTTATAGATATCTATTTTAATAAATCCATATAACCGGAGAACAGCCATACTAATAAAGGAGGTGTTTATATGGCAACTTCAAGTATCACTAA
>CAVICC010000074.1:0-3325 GCA_963641405.1 bacterium
TGTTCAACTGGCAAAATGTACACAAACTTCGAGCCCAAAATCGACGCCTAACAAATTTACGCAATCACAGCTAAATGTTCTGCAGGAGGTAACTGCACCCCACACATCAGGCGGCAACCTCCATAACATATGAGAAGTTTGAGCTTATAAATAAAATTTATAGCCCGCTAGCAGATATTAATAACGCAAATTGCATTTACAAAAAACTGGATAAGTGGTAACATTCTAAATAACTTAGAAATCATATACAGTTAGTAGGATATATTTAATATAAATGAGGTAAAACATGGCAAAAATAGCAAAACAGCTTACAGAATTAATAGGAAATACACCTCTTCTGGAACTTTCAAATTACGAAAAGAAATACGGACTTGAGGCAAAGATCATAGCAAAGCTTGAATATTTCAATCCACTCGGCAGTGTAAAGGATCGAGTAGCAGCGGCAATGATCGATCAGGGAATAAAGGAAGGAAAGATCGATCAGGATACTGTGATCATTGAGCCGACCAGCGGAAATACAGGTATCGGACTGGCATTTGTGGCAGCCTCAAAGGGACTGCACCTTATACTTATCATGCCTGATACGATGAGTGTTGAGCGAAGAAAGATCGTAACCGCACTTGGTGCAGAGATCCGTCTTACACCGGGACGTGAGGGAATGAAGGGAGCAATAAATGAGGCACAGAGACTAAAAGAAGAGTTCGGCAATGCCTTTATTCCGCAGCAGTTTGAAAATCAGGCAAATCCCGATATCCATAAAGCGACAACCGCACAGGAGATATGGAATGACACAGATGGAAATGTGGATATCTTCGTATCATCTGTCGGAACCGGTGGAACATGTACCGGAACAGGGCTTGGACTTCGTGAAAAGAACCCTGATGTTAAGATCGTAGCGGTTGAGCCTGCAAGCTCACCTGTACTTTCAGGCGGCAAACCGGGACCACATAAGATTCAGGGAATAGGAGCCGGTTTCATTCCAAAGGTTATGTGTATGGATATCGTAGATGAGGTCATCACGGTAGAAAATGAAGCAGCCTTTGAAAAGGCAAGAGAGGTTGCAAAGAGTGATGGACTTCTTGTGGGAATATCATCTGGAGCGGCTATATACGCAGCAACAGAGATTGCGAAACGACCTGAAAACAAAGGTAAGAATATCGTGGTTCTCCTTCCGGATACAGGAGAGAGATACCTTTCGACACCACTATTTACGGTAGGTTAACACAAACTTCGAGCCCAAAAACGATGCCGACAAATTAGCAATAAGTGTGAGTTCTGCAAGAGGCAACCGCACAACACCACAGCCCAGGCGGCACCATACCAAAATACATATGGGAAGTTAAAAAATATATTAGGAAATGAGACATGAGAAAGAAACGAATAACAGCAGCAATGCTTACAGTAGTTATGATGTGCTCATTACTGCTTGGCGGATGCTCAGGTAAGAAGGATGACGGCATGATCACTATAACGAACGTGTCATACGATCCGACAAGAGAATTTTATGAAAAATACAACAAAATATTCGAGTCTTACTATGAGAATGAGCATGGTCAGAAGGTAAACGTCATTCAGTCTCATGGAGGTTCAGGTTCTCAGGCGAGATCGGTTGTCGAGGGTTGTAACGCTGATGTGGTCACACTTGCGTTAGAGCATGATATAGACCTTATCGAAAACACCGGGCTTATTGACGAGGGCTGGATAGATGAGTTTCCACAGGATTCAGCTCCGTACACATCTACGATAGTATTTTTAGTCAGAAAAGGTAATCCAAAAGGCATAAAAGACTGGGATGATCTGACAAAAAAGGGTGTGGATGTGATCACACCTGATCCTAAGAGCAGTGGAGGTGCCTGCTGGAATTTCCTTGCAGCACTAAGCTATGCAAAGACCAATTTTGACAGCAAAAAAGAGCAGAAAGCTTTTATGAAAAAGCTCTATGACAATGTCACTGTGATGGACTCAGGAGCCAGAGGTTCGACAACCACATTTGTGGAAAATGGACAGGGTGATGTGCTGATAGCGTGGGAAAACGAAGCACTTGCCACACTTGACTCATACCCGGATGAGTATGAGCTGGTAAATCCGTCAGTGAGCATTTTAGCACAGCCTAGCGTAGCCATAGTAGATGACAATGTAAAGAGCAATAAAACTGAGGATGTAAGCCGTGAGTATCTCGAATATCTTTACAGCGATGATGCTCAGGAACTTATCGGTGAGAGCGGCTACAGACCAACAAATCAGGATATACTAAAGCAGTTTTCGGATAAATTTGATCTGGATATAAAGCTTTGGACTATAGACGATTATGGCGGATGGAATGAAGCCTACAAGACATATTTCGATGATGGAGCAATGTTCGATGAAATATACAATAGCTAAGCATGCAGATAAAAAGACAACTAAATCAAAGAACATAAAGACCAGAGTCATACCGGGCTATCATCTGTCAATGGGAATCGTTATCACGATGCTGTCGGTTATCGTGCTGATCCCGCTGGCATCGGTGCTTGTGTACTCACTTAAGATCTCACCGGCAGAGTTTTTTTTACTCATTATGAAAGAAAACGTGAGAAATGCGTTTATCACAAGTATCGTAAGCTCGTTTATAGCAGCGATCATAAATGTGGTATTCGGACTTGTTGTGGCATGGACACTTGTAAAATATGAGTTTCCGGGAAAATGGCTGTTGGACGGGCTAATAGAGCTTCCGTTTGCACTGCCTACTGCGGTAGCCGGCATCACACTTTCAAAGCTCTATTCCGACACGGGTTTTTTCGGAAGAGGCCTTTCAAAGCTTGGGATAGACGTGGCATACACGCAGACGGGAATCGTGGTAGCACTCGTATTCGTAGGACTGCCATTTGTCATCAGATCAGTACAGCCGATCCTTGAAAAAATGGATGGACAGTACGAGGAAGCAGCGTACATGATCGGGGCAACACCGAAAAAGACATTTTTTAAGGTAATACTTCCGGAGTTAAAACCGGCATTGCTTACAGGCTTTGGACTTGCCTTTGCCAGAGGTATCGGAGAATACGGCAGCGTGATCTATATCTCAGGAAACAGTGCAAAAAATAAGACACAGGTTGTGTCATATGTTATCATGCAGAAGCTAAGCTACATAGATTATGCGAGTGCCACAGCAATCGCACTTGTGATGCTTATTATATCGTTTCTGCTGCTTTTGTTCGTAAACATAGTACAGGTACGACAGTCGCAGAGAACTAATTTGTTATAATGTGTGTATAGCTGTTTTAGAAGTGAAAAGCGTAACTGTTCAGTACCTTCACAGTTGCGAGCCGCAAGCGCATTAGAATCAGCT
>CAVICC010000074.1:3335-10970 GCA_963641405.1 bacterium
ATACTTTTTCTTACGAAATATGCGGTACCGCATATTTTTGTACTGAATAGTTACTGAAAAGATATATATAAGAAAGGAGCACATAAAATGAGTGAACAGGAAAAGCTTGAAAAAAGTAAAAAACGCACTGAAATATGTCTGATCACGATATCGGTGCTCTTCATATTTGTAATGCTCGTTGTACCGCTTGTATCGGTTATCGCGAGTGCCTTAAAAGAGGGCTTTGCATTTTACATACAGGCAATCTCGACAGAGTATGTGCGCTCGGCATTTAAAGTTACACTGATAGCAACCGTATTTGCGGTAGTGATAAATACATTCTTTGGAATATGGGCGGCATGGCTGCTTACCAGATTTTCCTTCAAGGGAAAACAGGTGCTTGCCACGATAATAGATATACCGTTTTCTATATCGCCTGTTATCGTAGGTCTGGCATATCTTATGACCTTCGGCAGACTTGGATGGTTTTATCCGGTGATCAGATGGTTTAATGAGACATTTGGCACGAATTTAAGGATCACATTTGCGATACCGGGAGTTGTGCTTGCCACTGTTTTTGTTACATTCCCGTTTGTTTCAAGAGAGATCATCCCTGTATTAAACGCACAGGGCAAGGATGAGGAAGAGGCGGCAGCTCTCATGGGAGCGTCAGGATTTACGATATTCAGAAAAATCACACTTCCACAGATGAAATGGGGAATGATCTACGGTATCATACTTTGTACTGCAAGGGCACTTGGAGAGTTCGGTGCGGTAAATGCACTTTCAAAGACCAGAGGTGAGACATTTACACTGCCACTTGAGATCGATGCACTTTACATGTCGGGAACTGACAGTTCGATCACGGCAGCATTTGCAGTATCATCGATACTTGTGATACTCGCACTCATAATACTTTTTGCAAGAAATATAATTGAGCATAAATTCAAGAAATTACACTAGAAATCGGGAAGGAGATAACGTATATGTACGTTGAAATGAAAAATATATACAAAACATACGGAGACTTCCTGGCATCTGACAATGTAAGTTTCGGAGTGGAAAAAGGAAAGCTAATAGCACTCCTTGGACCATCCGGAAGCGGCAAGACAACGCTGCTTCGCATGATAGCAGGACTTGAGACACCAAATTCCGGTGACATCTACATAGACGGAAAGAGAGTAAATGACATACCGGCAGCCAAAAGAGGCATAGGATTTGTTTTCCAGAATTACGCACTTTTCAGATACATGACAGTATATGACAATGTGGCATTCGGACTCGAACTTCAAAAAGTGCCAAAGAAAGAGATAAAAGAGCAAGTTACAAAGCTTCTTGAGATGACAGGCCTTTCAGGCATGGAAAAAAGATATCCGAACCAGCTATCCGGTGGACAGAGGCAGAGGGTTGCCTTTGCGAGAGCCTTAGCTCCAAATCCTCAGGTGCTTTTGCTGGATGAGCCGTTTGCAGCGATAGACGCAAAGGTTCGTGGAGAACTGCGTACCTGGCTTAAGGAGCTTGTGGAAAAGCTTGGCATCACAAGCATTTTTGTCACACATGACCAGGATGAGGCGGTCGAGGTGGCAGATGAGATCATCATCACAAACCACGGCACGATAGAGCAGATGGGTACACCGCTTGAGATATACAAATCACCGGATACACCGTTTGTGGCGCAGTTTATCGGACATTCCACTGTTGTAGAAAATTATGACAGATTAAAGGGCTTTGAGTTAATAGAAAATGCCAAAAAGGCAGTCATCAGACCTGAGTTTATCAAGATATCAAAAAGCGGAAACCTTGACCGTTACCAGTCAGCCGCAGAGGAAGGCATAGTAACAGATGTGGTATTCAGAGGAAACCGTGTGGATATCACAGTCAATATAAATGGCATAGAGGTGATCGGTGAGAGATCTTTGGAAAAGGACTTGATAAGCGTCGGAGAGACAGTGCATGTACTGATCTACCGATTGTATATTTTCGACGATCACAAAACATATCTTATGGAAAACAACGAGATGCAGGAGCAGGATGTATTCTATATTTAAGATTTGCAGAGTAAACAAATATATAAGGGAGATACCATGAAAATAGAGAGCAAAAAGATTTTACACACGGATATCCTGATCATAGGAGGCGGAACTGCAGGCTGTTATGCAGCACTTACGATCCGTGAAAGATCAGACTACAGTGTGATAATTGCAGAGAAAGCCAATATAAAGCGAAGTGGCTGTCTTGCAGCAGGAGTAAATGCGATAAACGCATACATAGTAAAGGGCAGAAAGCCTGAGGATTATGTGGATTATGCAAAAAATGACGCTGACGGCATCGTAAGAGAGGATCTTCTTATGACCATGTCAGAGGGCTTAAACCGCGTAACCGACAAGATGGAAAAGCTTGGTCTTGTCATTTTAAAGGATGAAAACGGAGAGTATGTGGCAAGAGGAAACCGTAATATCAAGATAAACGGTGAGAACATGAAACCTCTTTTAGCCGCAGCAGTGGAAAAACTGCCGGATGTCACAGTGATAAACAGGATAAACATCACAGACTATATAGTAGAGGACAACACCATAAAAGGTGCTTACGGATTTTCAATAGATGATGCGACAGCCTATGAGATAAGGGCTAAAAAGGTGCTCTGTGCCACAGGCGGTGCGGCAGGACTTTACAGACCAAACAATCCGGGATTTTCACGTCACAAGATGTGGTATCCTCCGTTTAATACCGGAGCAGGATACGCTATGGGTATAAAGAGCGGAGCAGAGATGACCACATTTGAGATGAGATTTATCGCCTTAAGATGTAAAGATACGATCGCACCTACCGGAACTATCGCACAGGGTGTCGGAGCAAAACAGGTCAATTCACTCGGAGAAGTTTACGAGACAAAATACGGACTTACCACATCACAGCGTGTATACGGAACAGTGATGGAAAACTTACAGGGACGCGGACCTTGTTACTTAAGGACAGAGGGTATATTACCCAAGCAGGATGAATCGCTTAGAAAAGCATACCTTAATATGGCACCAAGCCAGACACTCAAATGGGTGGAGGCAGGAAAGAACCCAAGTAAGCAGAATGTGGAGATCGAGGGAACAGAGCCTTATATCGTAGGCGGTCACACAGCAAGCGGTTACTGGGTAAACACAGAGCGTGAGACAACTATCCAAGGACTTTATGCGGCAGGAGATGTTGCCGGAGGCTGTCCTCAGAAATACGTGACAGGAGCCATGGTAGAGGGAGAGATCGCTGCGATAGATATGGTTGAAAAGCTTGATGCCGAAAAGAATACAGCAGATGTAAAAGCTGGCGGAACAGAAAGCGAGAAAACAGCCCTGGATAAAAAGGCAGCAGAATATGACAATTACCTTACCGAAAAGCCACAAATGTTTACAACAGAGGCATTAGAGGAGGCAATGCAGAAGGTCATGGACAATTACGCAGGCGGGATTTCCACACATTACCAGTTCAACGGAAAGCAGCTTGCACTTGCAAAAGAAAAGATAGAGCAGCTTATTGAGCTTACGGATGACCTGTATGCTTCGGATATGCATGAGCTTATGTTTGTATATGAGCTTAAAGAGAGACTTACAGTGTGTCTTTCGGTTATCGCACATCTTGGTGCAAGACAGGAGACCAGATGGCACAGCTTTGCCGAAAATCTGGATCATCCTGATAAGAGCGACGATTGGATGAAGTACGTCAATTCAAAATATGAAAACGGCAAGCTTCATATGATCTATAGAGACCTTGTGGGAAGGGAGGAGCACTATGAGCATAATGATCGATAGAGCCAGATGCAAAGGCTGCGGAATGTGTACGGATGTTTGCCCGGGAAGCCTGATATATCAGGATGATGACAAAAAGGCATATATCAGATATCCGAAGGATTGCTGGGGATGCGCTTCCTGTATCAAGGAATGTCACTTTGGAGCGATAGCTCTTTATCTGGGCGCAGACATAGGTGGAAAAGGAAGCCTTATGACGGTAAAAAGCACACCTGATACCCTTACCTGGGACATTAAAAAACGCGATGGAAACACTGAACAGATTCTTATAAACAAAAAAGAATCCAACAAGTATTAATATATAAAACTAAGAAAAGGATGGTAGTAGGAACATGGGTGAATTATCACATCTTGATGAACTTGAAGCAGAGGCAATATACATAATCCGTGAAGTAGCCGCTGAATGCGAGAAACCGGTTATGCTGTATTCAATCGGAAAGGACAGCTCGGTAATGCTTCATCTTGCTATGAAAGCATTTTATCCGGAGAAGCCACCATTTCCATTTTTACACGTAAATACAACCTGGAAATTCCACGAAATGATCGAATTCCGTGACCGTATTGCAAAAGAAAAAGGCATAGAGATGCTTGAATATATCAACGAAGACGGTGTAAAACAGGGAATCAATCCTTTTGACCACGGCTCAGCGTACACAGACATCATGAAGACACAGGCGCTAAAACAGGCACTCGACAAATACGGCTTTACGGCTGCATTCGGTGGAGGACGAAGAGACGAGGAAAAATCAAGAGCCAAAGAGAGAATTTTCTCTTTCAGAAATGAGAACCATGCGTGGGATCCGAAGAACCAGCGTCCTGAGATGTGGAAGCTCTACAACTCAAAGATTCAGAAAGGGCAGGAAGTGCGTGTTTTCCCACTTTCAAACTGGACAGAGAAAGATATCTGGCAGTACATAAAGAGAGAGAATATCGAGATTCCATCACTGTATTTTGCAAAGGAAAGACCTGTTGTATACAGAGATGGCAACATAATCATGGTAGATGATGACAGAATGAAGCTTCGCCCAGGCGAGCAGGTAGTGAAAAAGAGTGTGCGTTTCCGTACATTGGGATGTTATCCACTTACAGGAGGCTGTGAGTCAACAGCAGATACACTCGATGAGATCATAGAAGAGACACTCAGTGCTGTATCCTCAGAGAGAACTACACGAGTTATCGACAATGAGGCGGCAGGCAGCATGGAAAGAAGAAAGAGGGAGGGATATTTCTAAAATGAGCGGATTACTTAAATTTATTACATGCGGAAGCGTGGACGACGGAAAATCAACTCTGATCGGACATATATTATACGATTCAAAGCTGCTCTATGCAGATCAGGAAAAGGCATTAGAGCTTGACAGCAAGGTAGGAAGCCGTGGCGGTGCTATCGACTACTCACTCCTTCTTGATGGACTTATGGCAGAAAGAGAGCAGGGAATCACAATCGATGTGGCATATCGTTACTTTACAACAGATAAGCGAAGTTTCATCGTGGCAGATACACCGGGACATGAGGAATATACCAGAAACATGGCTGTAGGTGCTTCATTTGCAGACCTTGCCGTAATCCTTATCGACGCAAAACAGGGTGTGCTCGTACAGACCAGAAGACATGCGAGAATCTGTGCACTTATGGGAATAAGATACTTTGTATTTGCTGTAAACAAGATGGATCTCGTTGGATATGACGAGAAACGTTTTGATGAGATCACAAAACAGATCGTAGAGCTTACAAAAGAGCTTGGACTTGCAAACGTAAGAATAATTCCTGTTTCAGCAACAGAGGGCGACAATGTTACAAAGAAATCCGACAACATCCCTTGGTACAAAGGACCGGCTCTTCTTTCATATTTAGAGGACATAGATATAACAGAAGACGACGCAGAAGCCGGATTTTACATGCCAGTACAGAGAGTATGTCGTCCTGACCATACATTCCGTGGATTCCAGGGACAGATCGAGGCCGGAACTGTCAAAGTCGGTGACGAGATCACCACACTTCCTAGCAATGAAACAGCTCACGTAAAGAGTATCCATGTGGGTGATAAGGAAAGCGATAGTGCCTTTAAGGGACAGCCTGTTACTATCCAGCTCGACAGAGAGGTGGATGTATCAAGAGGCTGTGTGCTTACAGTAGCATCAGGTGCAAAGGTTGCATCTTCCATCACAGCAACACTTCTGTGGATGGATGATGATGAGCTTTTCAAGGGAAAGAACTTCTTCTTCAAGCTCGGAACCAAGACGATCCCTGCTATAGTTACAAGCATAGAGCACACTATCGACGTAAATACAGGCGAGGAAAAACCTGCTGAAAAGCTCAGCAAAAATGAGATCGCAGTGTGCCGTATTTCCTTTGCAGACAAGATCGTTGTAGACGAGTTCAAAAATCACAAGACACTCGGTGAGTTCATCCTTATCGACCGTGTGACAGATATGACATCTGCCTGTGGTGTTGTAGAGGAAGTACACACAGAGGAGAGCGGTCTCTACGAGGGCAGGGTGGACAGAAATGTCAGAGCTGCGATCAAGGGACAGAAAGCCATCACAGCCGTATTCGTAGATGGAGTAGACGGTGTAAACCGTGGCTTTGTGGAGGATGTGGAGAAAGAATTAAACATCGACGGACGCCACACATACCTGTACGCTCCAAAGGATGGTGAGGACTTCGTAAACGTAGTAAGGCATTTAAGCCATGCTGGAATTTTGGTACTCTTACTCATCAGTGAGAAGCAGGAAAAAGAGCTTGAGGCACAAAAGGGCGAGTTTACAAAAGACTGGAACAAAAATGGAAATGACGTAGAAAAAGTCGCAGCGTATATCAAGAAGCAGTCAGTATATGACGGCGTAGTGGTAAAAGAGAGCGAGTATATTTAGAATCGAGTAGGAGGCTGATAGTGTTTAGCCTCCTACTTGATTATAGTTGTTTCCTCGCTGAAGGGTGGATATTTAAAGAGCAGCATGGTTCACACAGACATTACAGGAAGCTCTATTGACAAAACTTAAAGCAATGTAAAATTAGTTTGAAAAGTACAAACTTTAGTTCAAGAACCGCTACTTTTTATACAATTTTTACATTGAATAAGGGGGAAATAAGTGCTAGAATATAAGCAGTTGTGTAGAAATACAAGAGGAAGAAGCTTACTAGAATAAATCGTTGCCTTGTCACGTTTATTCTTAATAGTGGATATATGTAGTAGTGAATCTGCGGAATGCATTATTTCGCGGAGTGGCGAAGCCTACCCATTTATAGGTAGAGTAGCCAGAAAGAGGAAATATGTGGTACGCAGTTTGGGTAGAAACTGGAAAAGAAGATATTATAAAAGAAAGCTGCATCAAACTATTAGATGACGCAGTTTACAATGACATATTTGTACTCAGATTCAATCGATCCAGGAAGTATTATGGCAAATGGCACAAAGAGAGCAAGGTTATGTTTCCGGGCTATATATTTGTTGATACAGATACTCCGGCCCAGTTACATGAAAATTTAAAGAATGTGCCAGCGTTTACCAAAGTGCTAGGACACGATAAGGATGAATTCGTTCCTATAGAGAGCAACAAAGAGTGTTTGTTCAAAGACATGATAAATGACAATCACGAGATTGAATTGTCGGTTGGCTTAATCGAGGGCGATAGAATAATTATCACAGATGGACCATTGGAAGGCAAGGAAGCTATGATCTGCAAGATCAACAGGCACAAGAGAACTGCAACACTGGATGTGGAAATGTTCGGCGGAACAGTTGGAGTGACTGTGGGACTTGAGATTGTGGAGAAAAAGGAGTGAGTACTATGATGTATCCTTTTATGACTCTAAATGATAACACAGAGATCGTGCATTCGGAATTCAAGCCGGATGGAC
>CAVICC010000075.1:0-10359 GCA_963641405.1 bacterium
CTAATGCGCTTGCGGCTCGCAACTGTGAAGGTACTGAACAGTTACGAATAAAATATATATGTGAAAATAGAAATGTATATTTGCTTTAGCTAAAATGTTGATATAATCGTGCGAAATGCGCATAATAATAGTACGAAGAAAGGAAGTGGTGATATGTCAATTACTACAACAGAATTAAAGAATAATCTTGGGAAATATTTATTATTATCTGAAAAGGAAGATATATTTATTACAAAAAACGGAAAAATAGTAGCAAAACTGACAAATCCACATCAGGACAGGGTAGAGGTAGCAAAATCACTGTTTGGAATATTGCCAAAGGAGGCAGATATAGAAGTTGCAAAAGAAGCTTGAGGATGAGTATGTTAAAATTATATACAAATCTCCTGCAATGTGGTACACTACATAGTTGTATCAACAAACATCCGATACACAAAATACATACGAAAATCAATTTAAAGGAGATATATATACCATGAAACTCGGCATCGTCGGACTTCCGAACGTCGGAAAGTCTACATTATTTAACTCACTTACAAAGGCGGGAGCACTTTCAGCCAACTATCCTTTCGCCACTATTGATCCAAACGTAGGTATCGTTTCAGTGCCTGACGAGAGAATTGTAAAGCTCGGAGAGCTGTACCACACAAAGAAGGTCACACCTGCTACGATCGAATTCGTAGATATCGCAGGTCTTGTAAAGGGAGCCAGCAAGGGTGAGGGACTTGGAAACCAGTTTCTTGCAAATATCCGTGAGGTAGATGCGATCGTACACGTAGTGCGCTGCTTTGAGGATACAAACATCATCCACGTAGACGGATCTGTAGATCCTGCAAGAGATATCGAGACTATCAATCTTGAGCTTATTTTCTCAGATGTTGAGATCCTTGACAGAAGAATTTCAAAGATCGCAAAACAGGCAAGAATGGACAAGACACTCGCAAAGGAGCTTGAGCTTGTGGAGGCAGTTAAGGCTCATCTCGAGGAAGGCAAGATGGCAAGAACATTTGAAGTACCTGATGATGAGGACGCACAGCTTTGGTTCAAGGGGTACAATCTCCTTACAGCAAAGCCTACTATCTACGCTGCAAACGTATCAGAGGATGATCTTGCTGATGATGGTGCATCCAATCCACACGTTGCAAAGGTAAGAGAGATGGCAAAGGAAGAGGGCGCAGAGGTGTTCGTTATCTGTGCACAGATCGAGCAAGAGCTTGCAGATCTCGATGAGGATGAGAAAAAAGAATATCTTGATGATCTCGGAGTAGAGTCCAGTGGCCTTGACAAGCTTGTCGCTGCCAGCTATTCACTTCTCGGACTTATTTCTTTCCTTACAGCAGGAGAGGACGAGTGTCGTGCATGGACTATCAAGAAAGGTACAAAGGCACCACAGGCAGCCGGAAAGATACATACTGATTTCGAGCGTGGTTTCATAAAGGCAGAGGTAGTTAATTATCAAGATCTACTTGACAATGGAAGCCTTGCAGCAGCCAGAGAAAAGGGTATCGTAGGCATGGAAGGAAAAGAGTACGTTGTAAAAGACGGAGATGTTATTCTTTTCAGATTTAATGTATAAAATAACTGCAAAAGCATTAAATAATCATAAATTATTGCAAAATTGCAAACTTTTTTATTTAAAAGGTTAAGATTATTAAGGTTGGGCCCGATATAATACTAGTACATCGTATACTAAATAACACAGTATTCTGTTGACAATAAAATTAAGTAAAGATATACTTGACTATGTATAGGATTATACTATTTAGTACAGTAAAGGTACTGGATGGGGATTTTAGATTATTTACAGATACAAGATGCAAGATAGCAATTAATGCGGAGGGTACAGTATGAAGTGTCCATTTTGTAGTAGCGACAACACAAGAGTTATAGACTCACGACCGGCTGATGATAACAATTCTATCAGACGCAGAAGACTGTGCGATGATTGTGGTAAGCGTTTTACTACTTATGAGAAGGTAGAGACAATACCTCTTATAGTGATAAAAAAGGACGATAACAGAGAACAGTACGACCGCACAAAGATAGAAAAAGGTGTACTTTCAGCATGCCATAAGAGGCCCATTTCAGCAGATACTATCTCAAAGCTTGTAGATGATGTTGAGGTTGAGATTTTTGCCAGAGAGGAAAAGGAAATCCCTACATCATTCATCGGAGAGCTTATTATGGATAGGCTAAAGGATCTTGATGCAGTAGCATATGTCAGATTTGCATCAGTATACAGAGAGTTCAAGGATGTCAATACATTCATGACTGAGCTTAAGAAGATGCTCGATCATAATTGATGATTGCAGATATCGCTGCAAAAGCATAATTTTTATTTTATTTTTGATAAAGGAAAAGAGTATGAACATTTCAGGTATCAGACCAAGCGAAAGCTTTTATTCATACAATTCCATAAAGATTAACGAACTGCGCAACAGCCAGATTATGCAGGCTAAACAGTCGCAGGTTGCTAATACATCGGATGATCTATCAGGTGATCAGCACAGTTTTGATGAGACAAGAGCCAGACAGAGTTTCTCTGCACTTGATTATGCCAGTACTTATGATCCAAATGCCAGCTACGATCTAAAGGGAGCTGACAGTGATATTAGTAAACTTGATGTAGAGAAGGCTGTATCTGATCTTGACAAGGACAAGATGCTTGAACAGTATCAGTTTTTTGTTGGAAGCAGTGACAACATACGTATATTACAGCAACAGCAGACATTTCAGATGGACAGGGAGACAGAGAATTTTACATTATGAGTTTTTTATACCCGGGTGAGTACATTGACTCGACTTACAGCATAGATTTTGATAAATTATATAAAGAGGGCTACAGGGGTGTCATTTTTGATATTGACAATACTCTTGTTACCCATGGTTCGCCTGCTGATGAGCGGGCGATTGCTTTGTTTGGACATTTAAAGGAATTAGGATTTGCATGTCTTGTCCTTTCAAATAATAAAGAGCCAAGAGTAAAGAGCTTTGCTGAGGCGGTTGATATCAAATATATCTATAAAGCGGGCAAGCCGAAGCCGTCAGGCTATCGCAGGTCTATGGAGATGCTTGACACTGATACAGGCAATACACTTTTTGTCGGAGATCAGATATTTACTGACATCATAGGTGCTAACATGTGCGGTATCAGATCGATACTTGTTGCACCGATTGATCCGCATGAGGAGATACAGATCGTGCTGAAAAGGTATTTGGAAAAGCCTATCATTGCATGCTATAAGAGGCATGCAAGACGAAAAATGACAACTAAATAATATAAATTTTTGTAACTATTCATATATAATATAGGAGGGACATTATATTATGAAAATAGCAATCGGAAACGATCATGCAGCAGTTGAGCTCAAGAAAACGATCAAGGAGTATGTGGAGAGCCTAGGTCACGAGGTGACAAACTTCGGTACAGATACAAATGCAAGCTGCAACTATCCTGAGTATGGTGAGAAAGTGGCAAATGCAGTATCTTCTGGCGAGTTTGACTGCGGAATACTGATTTGTGGAACAGGTGTGGGAATATCAATTGCAGCCAACAAGGTAAATGGCATTCGTGCGGCAGTCTGCTCAGATACTGCAACAGCTCGCCTTGTAAAACAACACAATAATGCAAATATTATTGCTTTTGGCGAGAGAATTGTCGGTGTTGAGCTTGCAAAGGATATTGTAAAAGCATATCTTGAGGCAGAGTTTGAGGGCGGAAGACACGCTACAAGAATAGCAATGATAGCAGATATTGAGGCAAGAAACAAATAATACTTGAAATGTATTGCCTTTTATTGTAAAATGGACCAATGAGAGAGCTTAGGCTCGCACGATTTAAGGAGGAAGTAACTAATGATTTCAGCAGGAGATTTCAGAAATGGTGTTACAATCGAGTACGAGGGAAACATCTATCAGATTATCGAATTTCAGCATGTTAAGCCAGGTAAAGGTGCAGCATTTGTACGTACAAAATTAAAAAATATCATCAGTGGTGGTGTTGTTGAGAAGACATTCAGACCAACAGAGAAATGCCCTACAGCACACATCGATCGTAAGGATATGCAGTATCTTTATTCAGATGATGATTTTTATCATTTCATGGACGTTGAGACATATGACCAGATCGACTTACCAAAAGAAGAGGTTGGCGATTCACTCAAGTTTGTAAAAGAGAATGAGATGTGCAAGGTTTGCTCACACAAAGGAAATGTATTTGCAGTTGAGCCACCACTTTTCGTTGAGCTTACTGTTACAGAGACAGAGCCAGGTTTCAAGGGTGATACAGCAACAGGTGCTACAAAGCCAGCAACAGTTGAGACAGGTGCTACAGTATATGTACCACTTTTCGTTGAGACTGAGGATGTTATAAAGATTGACACAAGAACAGGTGAGTACCTTTCACGTGTATAATCATTAGACGACAATTACGATTTGGCATATGAGAGTATGCTACTATAAAACCCCGGTATATATCAGGAATGCATGACAAGTGCTTTTGATATATACCGGGATTTTTTGATTAGATATTGCAAAAATGCCTGATGGCCTTGGCAACTCCATCATTTTCGTTTGTGTCGGTTACATAGTCGGCACTTTTTTTAATCTGCTCGGTGGCATTACCCATAGCGACACCTATATGTGCTGCCTGTATGATGGACAGATCATTTTCAGTATCTCCGACAGCCATAGTCTCGTTTATTGATATATCTAATATTTCGGATAGCTTTTTAAGAGCAACGCCTTTCGTGACACCGGCTTTTGTATACTCTAGATTGCCGTAGCCTCCACTTACAACAGTAATGGTAGGAATTGACATGAGGTAATCGTAGACTTCGTCGCGGCAATAAAAATTACCATTTTTATCTTTGGGAAAATTGATAGTCATTTTCTGCATGTGACTGTGATTTTCACGCATCAGGTCGACAATATCGTTGACACGCTTTCGGGTTGTCATGATGTATTCTTTCAAAGATGCAGGCATCTGAAGTTCTTTTGCATCTTCGAGACATTTGTATGGGGAGTAACCCTGTCCTGCGATAAAAGCATCCATATGTACGCGTTTATTCATTAGATAATTGATGATAGAAAAAGAAGTTTCATCATCCAGACAGTTTTCGTAGAGACATTTCCTGGTCTTTATATCATAAATAGCGCTTCCGTTAGCAGTTATAGCATATTTAATGCCGGTGTCTTTTATAGCTTCAAATGGAAGGCCACAGAATGGACGGCCGGTAGATATGACTACGTTTATCCCGGCTGCGGTGGCTTTTGATATGGTTTTTATATTCTCATTGGAAATCTGGCTTTGGTTGTTGAAAAGTGTTCCGTCGAGATCTAAAGCGATAAGTTTCATGCAAGTTCCTCTCTTTATGTTTGAAATGTATATGTTTTATGTTATAGTGTAATTATTCGATTGTGCTTAGGCACAGGCCAAATCTAATTTGACCCTCACATCATTATATACGAAAATAAAAATATTTCAAATAGTTGCAAGCTTAAATATTGTGATTGTAAAAAGGATAAAACATGACAAAACAGGAATTTAAAGAATATATAAGCAATAATATAGTGATACTCGATGGAGCAACAGGCACGAACCTAATGTCTGCCGGTATGCCGGTGGGAGTGTGCCCGGAAGAATGGGTTATGGAACACCCGGATGTGATCGTTGATCTGCAAAGAGCATATGTGGAGGCAGGAACAAATATCGTCTACGCATCTACATTTACAGGAAACAGGATAAAGCTGGCGGAGTATGGTTTGCAGGATCGCATTGTGGAGATAAACAGCACACTTGTTAAGCTGTCAAAACAGGCAGTAGACGGAAAAGCACTCGTGGCAGGAGATATGACCATGACAGGACAGCAGCTATTTCCACTAGGCGAGCTGATGTTTGAGGAACTTGTAGATGTATACAAAGAACAGGCAAAAATTCTTGATGAGGCAGGTGCAGATGTATTTGTTGTAGAGACAATGATGAGCCTGCAGGAGTGCAGGGCTGCGGTTCTTGCGATAAAGGAAGTAAGTGATCTGCCAATTATGGTAACACTTACCTTTAACGAGGATGGCAGGACACTTTTTGGCACGCCGCCGGAGACTGCTGTTGTCGTATTGCAGTCACTTGGAGTAGATGCTATAGGCGTAAACTGTTCTACAGGGCCGGCCGAGATGGTAAGTCTCGTTGAAAAAATGGCAGAATACTCTACGGTTCCGCTTATCGCAAAGCCGAATGCCGGACTTCCTGAGCTTGAAGATGGACAGACTGTATACAAGATGACACCTGAGCTTTTTGCCGAGGCCATGACAGGGCTTGTAAAGGCTGGTGCAACCATAGTCGGTGGATGCTGCGGCACCACACCTGAGCATATTAGAGTACTTAATGAGACTGTAAAAAGCATGCCGGTACACAAATCGCTTGCAAGCCACAGGAGAGTACTTGCCTCAGAGCGTAAAAATGTTGAGATAGATATAAATGGTAACTTTATAGTAGTAGGAGAGCGTATCAATCCTACCGGAAAGAAAAAACTTCAGGCAGAGCTTCGAGAGGGTAAACTTGATATGGTGCGCCAGATGGCTATGGATCAGGAGAAAAATGGCGCAAAGATCCTAGATATCAATATGGGTATGAACGGAATAGACGAAAAAGAGATGATGAAATCTGTAATTTATGAGGTTTCATCAACTGTTGACTGTCCGCTTTGTATTGATTCAAGCTATGTGGAGGTTATAGAGGAGGCGCTCAAGATCTATCCGGGTCGAGCACTTATCAATTCTATATCATTAGAGACAGAGAAGATGCAAAAACTACTTCCTATAGCGGCAAAATATGGAGCAATGTTTATCCTGCTTCCACTTTCTGACGAGGGACTTCCGAAGGATGTCGAGGAGAAAAAGCAGATCATCAACATTATATATGATAAGGCCTTAGAGCTTGGAATGGCGCATGAGGATATAGTGGTTGACGGACTTGTTGCCACTATAGGAGCTAATCCAAAGGCTGCTATAGAATGTTATGAGACAATTGCCTACTGTAAGGACGAGAAAAAGCTTCCAACCATATGTGGACTTTCAAATATCTCATTTGGATTGCCGGAGCGTATGTTTGTAAATACAGCATTCCTTACCATGGCTATATGCAAGGGGCTTACTATGGCTATTTCCAATCCGTCACAGGAACTTCTCATGAATGCAGCATTTGCATCTGATATGCTGCTTGACAGGCCTGACAGTGATATTGCTTACATAGAGCGTATGAGTATGCTAGCAGAGCAGAAGGCACAGTATGAGACTGTTGTTGTAAAAAAACAGACTGATGGAGATGTAGGTGCAGCTTCAGGTGGATCTAAATCTGGAGCCGGGGATAGCGTATTTCAGGCAGTTTTAAAGGGAAACAAGGGAACTGTAATAGATGAGGTAAAGAAGTCGCTTGATACAGGAACAAAGCCTGATGAGATCATAAATGGCAGCCTTATTCCTGCCATAAATGAAGTTGGGGAGCTTTTTAACCAAAAGAAGTATTTCCTGCCACAGCTTATCGGAAGTGCCAATACAATGAAACTTGCGATAGATTATCTTGAGCCACTTCTGGAGAAAAAAGATACTGGAGCAGATATGCCAACGATAGTTATAGCAACAGTCGAGGGCGATATCCACGATATCGGAAAGAACCTTGTGGCACTTATGCTAAAAAACTATGGCTACAACGTAATTGACATGGGAAAAGATGTGCCGTGTGAAGATGTGGTAAATAAAGCAATAGAGACAAATGCGGCAGTTATTGGACTATCTGCCCTCATGACAACGACCATGATGCGTATGAAGGACGTTGTGGAGCTTTGCAAAGAAAAAGGCTGTAACAGTAAGGTGGTTATTGGAGGTGCGTGCATCACACAGAGTTTTGCAGATGAGATAGGAGCTGATGGATATTCAAAAGATGCCGCAGAGTGTGTAAAGCTTGTGGAGAGGCTTCTTATGGAGGAAAAATAAAGGGATAGTATTTGTCTTACTTTTGTCCATGTATGTGTGATATGATAAGCACAACTAATGTAAAATATAAGAACGGAGGAGATTAAATGCCAAAAGATCAAAAGAAAAAAACTGAGTTGAACCAGGAGGATATATTAAAGTTCCAAGAGGAATACCCATTAGTGAAGCAATTTCTTGAAACTAATATCATGAATATGTCAGATGACGATATAGCAGATTATTTAGATAAAAATCCGTTGTTTAGGGATGTGCTAATGAATGTAAAGTCACAAAATGATTTTACGGATATTTCGTCATATTATTCATGGGATGATCCTAAACAGAAAGAACGTCTAAAAAGACTTTCATCGAACGATATTGATTCATTAAATGCAGAATATAAGGAAGAGTTTAAATCTGGGAAAAAACCTGAGGTTTTAAAATATATATCAGAAAGAGTAAGAAAACTTCAGAATATTCAAATTTCAGCGCAAAAGGCAGCAATTGAGAATGCAGGAAAACCTAAAAGTGTTCCGGTAGAACAGGGAGATAACATTGAGCTTAAAAATGTAGCACAAAAAGGTACTCAGTATACAAAAAATGGATGCTGGTCAGTATCGCTTGCGACGATGTTAAGATACAGGGGAGCTGATCTGGAACAGACAGATATCCGAGGATTTAGACCAAACGAGTCAATTGAAGAAGAATTGATTAATGCAAATATTGATGTGGCAATGTCTATAAATGATTATATGGATTTGATCAATATAGTGCTGCCTAATACTATGTTAAACAGTATGACAGTCATGACTGAAGATGAGAATGAAGCTAAAAAGAATCTTATCAATATGGTTCGAAGAGGACTTGGAAAAGATAATTCGCCTATTTCTATTTTATCGGATGGACATTATCAAACTATAAAAGCTATAGAAAATAATTCGCTACATATATTAGATCCACTTTCAAATGAAGAGGAGACTATAGCGATAGATGATTTCCTTAAAAAGTGTAAGAAAAATGTAAATAATTATATATTTGAAGCACAGTGGCTTAAGACTATAGAAGTAGACGAAGAAAATAAGCCTGTTATTGATGATGACAATTTGTTAAAACAGATGAATTTGCCGGAAAAAGACAGAGAATTTTGTCTATTATCGGAAACTGCTGATTACAAGGGATATCAATATACCACAGCAGAGGGATTAACAATGACAAGTGTAATTCCTAAGAAACTGTATAGTATCAAAGATCTTGAGAATAGAAGAACAAAAGCGGAAGAAGAAAAGAAAAAACACGATGCTGTAGTTGAGAAATATAATAAACTTGCTAAGTGGTATGAAAATCGTATAGAACTTCAGAAAGATATTGATATTATAGATAACTGTAATATATTCAAAATTAGTAAAGCTGATGTGACAAAATTTGCAGAAAAAGTTTCAAATTCAATAATTAAAATGGAAAATCTAATGAAAGACAAACCGGATAGCGTAGAAATCGATGATTTAGAAAAGTACATTTCGCCATATAAGTGCAGTCAGTTAAAGATTAATATGATTAAATTTAAAAATGATAATCTTGAAGGGAAAAAGAGTTCTTTTGAAAATACAAAGAATTATGTGAATGATCACATCAAAGGGTTTGAACAAAATGCTGATATCGTGACAGAAAATCCATTGGATATTAGAAAAAATATCATAGATGCATTTGAAGCTCTTAAAACCACAGCAGACCATGGAAAGGGTCCTCATGATATATATAATAGAATGATGGAAACCATGGAAAAATACAAAGAAGAAGTATATGATGCTACAGACAACAAGGTGCGTGCCAAAGAAATAAGAATAGAGGATGTATATAAAGCCTGTGCAGTATATCTTGATAGTCATCTCGAAAAAGATAATAGTGGCAGATATTCTATCAATGGACAGTTTACTAAGGACGGTGCAATTAGAAAACAGGCTGTTGTACAGATACTTGAAAATATGACCAAACTGCCAGAGTTTAAAAATGTAGCTTCTGAACTGGCACATCGTAGCCCAAATAAGCTTGGATTAAAAACATCCAAGGATAATGTATGGATTGATTTCAATAACAAACGATTAGTAAATGATTTGAAACAGTCTTTAGCGTCTCACATAAAAGCAACTCCGGGACAGGGAGTTGAAAGACCTTACTCTGATCTTGAGCATAGAAAGACAAAAATACAAAGGGCAAGAGTTCAGGGAAGAGGATTGTAAAAAAAACAAAAAAGTATTGACATTCATGTGTCGTCTGTATATAATAACCTAGTCGGTTGAAAACAGACGACACGCTTTATGTTAAAAGCTTTACAAATCAATATGGCGAGGTGGCTCAACTGGCTAGAGCGTCCGGTTCATACCCGGGAGGTTG
>CAVICC010000076.1:0-10080 GCA_963641405.1 bacterium
TACCATAGAAGACCTTGCCATTATTAGCTATTTACAGAAAAAGTTTCACACACTCGTTGTTTTTAAGAAGGACCTTACCGTCGGTAAGGTCCTTCATTTATTCACATTATTTTCTAATGCCTGTCATTTCTATTTTACCTTTGTTTGTTTTTGGAGTATTTTTTTTCGTTCTTGCTGCTTTTTCCATTTCCGCAGCAGCTTTTCTTGATTTTTTTATTGCTGCGTTCTTCGCTATTTCTGCAGCTTTTTTTGCCTGCTCTGCAACTTTTTTTGCCTCTAATGCAGCCGCTCTTTCGGCTTCTAATGCAGCTTTTCTTTTTTGGTTCCGATCATAGTTGGTTTGACGGATGGATTCGATAGTGCCAGGCATAATTTTTTTCATGATATTATCATAATTACGTAAAACATGACCTTTGAAATATAATCCATTACCTTGAACTTCTGATTCTTTAAACTCATTTTCTATTGCCTCGAAAGCAGGCTTGTATTCCTTATGATTTCTCATTTGGGATATCATCTTCTCCCAGGTCCAGGTAGGATCCTTTGATAATTGATCATTAGCTATCTTAATCACTGTTTCCATGCCATTTTCCTGAGCAATGCATTTTACATATGAATATGCGAGCATTCTGTTCTGATCTTCAACAGTTGTCATTGTAGTTGCAAGATTCGTTTCTTCATCAGTATGTTGAATACGTTTATATTTATCATTCCATCTGGATTTCTCTTCGGCTGCCTTCATTTGCTGATATTTTTCTGCCTTATCTCTATATGGTGCAAAGTCTTCGTACAATTTAGCAGTCAGGTCTATTCCGGCTGTACCAGCAACATTTTCTCTGATAATTTCGTTATGCTTAATGAGATCTTTACTTATGCCAGTCAAAAGCTTAGCATTTATTTTGGCACTCAATACAAAATTTAAATCAAAATCCTTGCAATCGGCAATCCTGTAATACATATTATCAAGCACATAGGACATACCTTCGCTCTCCCTTAACAGATTAGCATTTTTGGGAGCGTTTGCTGGGTCAGTAAAGTTATTTTTGCTTTTCTCAATTTCAGGCTCAAGTCCTATTGTGATATCAGGACGTTTCAACTGATCTAACACCAGATCCAGACGTGAACCGATTAATACGTCAAAATAACTTCCATTGACTGCGTCCATAAATCTTGAGAACTTATCAAAATTCTTGCCGCTGCATGGTGCAAGATATCCGGCAATATTTCTTGTATTATTGTCAAAAAGTTTATTGATCTTTTCATCAGCACCGGCCAATATTTCACCTTCGGGTTCTCTCTTAATTATGTTATTTTTTTCCAACAGTGAATACATTTGGTCGCGAATAGCCTTTGCAGCTTCAACACGGGCTTTTCCGTAGAAGCCAGTAGGACCATCCTGCTTATATACAAGATAATTATTTGCTTTCTTCAACACATCATTGAATTGCTTCATTAAGTCTTCTTTCAAGCGTTTGCCGTCAGCACCGTTAACAGATGTGTAATTTCTGTACTTTAATGATCTTAAAGTTCTAGTTGCATATTCTAGGGAATCCTTCATAGCCTTAAATTCTTTAGAGCTTTTCTGGAAAAAGCGATCTGAGTCTTTAAGGGCGTTATTTAACTTCTCTAATTTTTCTCGCATCATTTCACATGAATTTTTATTTGCATTGTTGTATCTATAATGATTATCTGCTATTTCATATAGAGGTATTACTTTTTTACTCTTTTCATTATTTTTTTCCTTAAGTTTTTCCTGCAAATAATCATTGCAGACCATATGCTTGCGGTCCTCTAATATTGAACGTAGGAAAGCGGGTGTTAGAGTTAATTCATTATTAAGGCGCTCATAACATTCTTTAGGGAGACAACTTTCAGGCAGACCATTTATTTTTTTGACTGTTGGGTCTGGAGTTATTAGTGCATCCCATTCGCTTAGAACTACTTTAAAATTACCAATTTTATTACTAATATCTTTATCGTGTGCTCCCTCAATGAATTTGCAGATATCGTCCACTAATGTGCATAAGTTGTTCCAGATAAGCTTAGCTTTTTCGTCTGATTCACCAATTAGTGTTTTTAATGAGCTTTTGAACTCTTCATCCATAGCTATTGTAGGTAATGGCATATTATATTTCCTCCTGTTATTACATATTTTATAATGTATTGTAATTATAAATTTGATCTAATTTTTTCTTTTAAACAACTATACTGTAACACATCGAGGTAGACAAATGTGAGACAAATTAAAAAAATCTTCAAAAATTCATGAAAAAGTTATTTTAACAAGGATTTGTCTACCTTTTGTCCCACAATCTGTGTATAATGAAATAAAAATGGTAACGGAGATATAGATAACAAGATTAAAAAAAGAAAGTGAGAATAATCATGACTGACATTTATATGAAGATAGCTGAGCTATTGGTAAAGTATTCGAAGAAAACTGGCATCAACCTGAGTAAGGAAGAGATGAGTGCTATTTCCCTATATTATGCGAAGCACATATTGCTTCCGGAAGGGAAAAAATCTGACGTAGTCGACACAATTGAGAAAAAATATTTGAAAAAACCGCAATCCCAAAAGACAAGAAAGCTGAAAAGATACAATAAGCAAGAAAGAGCAAAACGTCGCATACGTTCAGAGGCAGCGCGTAAAGCAGTGAACGATTATAGTGTGACGGAGGTAATGACTTTAAGAAAAATAATAACCGATGATACTATGCCGTCACTGGAAGGTTCAAGAGAATTTGTTAGATTGTATAATAAAGGTGTTTATTATAAAAATAATCTCTCAGAAGTTCAAAAACAAAAAATAGATTATTATAATAATAATGTTGCAATGCTCTTTCATAAAGACAGAGCAAAACAATATGAGCAGGATTTGATAATAAATAATCATATGACATGGAGACAGGCAAATCTCCTGATAAAAAAAGAGCGTGGAGATCTATTTTATAACTATACAAAGGATTATATAGAGAAACTAGATAAATTCGATGAGATGCTTAGCGATGAAGTGCCGGAAGAGAAGTTTATAGAGAATGCAGGTGAAATACTTGATCTTTTTGAGATTTGTGCAGAGCTTCAGAATGTGATGAAGCACAAAGATTTAACGTTCTCAAATGAACAGAGACAGTATCTGACAGAACATGTGGACAAACTTCTTGCACTGGGAACAACTTTTTGTAAAAAAATTTATTTGATGGCGAATCCTCTCTATGAATATGTGGATCTTGACAGGGCATTGGAATTTGATAGTGAAAAAATCACGGATGATTATGAGAATAAAATAGAGGCAGAGTATGACAGCTATAGAAGAGAGAGTAAGGCAATAGATGAGCTGAAAGCTAAAGAAAATAAAACGCAGACAGAACAAAAGCTTTTAGATTTTATGACATATTGCCGACATGTAAGGGAAACGACAGACGAGCTGACAACTGAGGATGAAAAGATTCAAAATGAAAGCAATGCATTGATGAATACGGACTGCCTGAAGTATATGGGAGAAGATATTACATTTGCGAGAGATAACTGTAAAGAAAGATTATATCAGCCATATTTTGCAGTTATGGAAAAATACAGGTTTAATGATCCGGATTCTAATACAAAATCAAGAAATTCCAATAAATATAAACATAAGATTGATGATCTTGCAGATTGTTATGTAGAAGGAGACTTCACAGATGAAGAGAATGATAATGAGGAAAGCTATGGTCTGGTAAATGGATTCAATTACACTACACTGGATTTCACAGATCTGAAACCTATAGCGTTTGTGAAAGGTGATCGAGCAGCTGTTCTTACATACGAAAAGGCTAATTATGATGAAGTGAAAACGACATATAATAAGCCAGAGACATTGTTTAACTATTTACTTAAGGAAAAAAGTAAAGAGTTTTTGAAAAAAATAACTGATGCAGATAATGTCTGGATGAGAATGAATAATTGGGCTCGTACTAATTCAAACTATGATGAGGTAGTAGATGCGATTAGGAACATAAGCAATATGGAGCCTATTAATCTCGAAGCGTCAGAAGCTGAAAAAGAAAATCAGCTGGATAACGCAATGAATTTGTTTACTAGACTTCACAATGCATGTGTAACATATATTAATTATAAAAACACTAATCATAAGGGAACTGTGCGTGAAAATGCACGAATAAAAGCAGTTAAAGAGACAATGTATTATGCGGCCAGCAAGATTAAAGAAATTAAGATTATACGCAATGCCAAGGAAACGATGAATGAAGAATATAAATATTCTACAATCAGTTATGATAGAAAACTTGAGCTTGTAGAAGTGCGAAATAGTTGGCAAGTGTTAAAACAAGAAAATTATGAAAATTATGTTAAGTATATGAAATCTCAGGATGAAAACAATTATAAGAATTATTATTCGTCTGTGGCTAAAAAAGGTGAAGATAATGTATATATGTACTGGGCAAGCCGCTATAATGCAGAAACTAAAATTCCAGAACAAGTGATAAATGGTGTTAGTTACAGTGAGAATGAAATATCTTATGATGAGAGCGAGAATTATAAAAATGCTGTCACAATGGTTGGTTCAATGATAGTTGCTGAGATGTTTCTTGTACATATCAAAGGTATGGATGATGGAATTGATGGAAACGATGGATATATTAATTTCATGCAGGATTTTTTCAGTCGCAAAGAAGGTCTTGAATATATTCAGAAAATAGGAAAGCAGGTTATAGGTAAAACGTTGACAGATATGAGCTTTGGTAAATACGTAGATCCTCTTGACGATGGTTTATTGGATAGGTATGTTTATGACTTCTTTAGGGAACGCTTTAATCCTTATGATGCGATGAAAGATATGGATATATACAAAGATTTCATAGACAAACATAAGGGAGAATGGAACCAGTACAAGCTTGAAAGTGCATTCCGACTGAAAGATCATAAAGACAAAAACTTATACGAGTTTGGAATCAAAGCAGTACAGACAGCTCAATTAAACAAGTTTTATGAGAAGTTAAAATCCAATGAGGACCTGTCAAAAGAGGACATCTCTGCAATACTTGCAGAGCTTGTATACAATTCATTCCCTGGTAGTGATGAAAAGAATTGGACGGATGAGTTGCTGTTTAATCATGATGAGATTGTTAAACAGATCGAAGCAGATGTCAATTTCAAGGAAATGCTTGACAGCTATGTAAATGAAAAAAATGTAAAGGAATATGACCTTCCTGGTGTCATAAACGAGATATTGATCGGTGATATGGCGAGACATATCTCTGAAGAACTATATACAGCTTTTGCAGAGAAGCAGAAGATCAATGAAGAAAAGCAAAATGAAAAGTTAAACGAGAATGAGATAAATAAGGAAGCGGTAATAGAAACAATCAGCAATCCACTTGCTGACAGAACAACACCAGATAGATTGTTCTATATCATGGGAACTGATGACATAATAATGTCCGAAAAGAAAAATCTGGACAATAAAAAGGTCAAAGAGATAAATAGTAAGCTTAAAGAGTATTTTGATATCAGCGGCAAATCAAAATTCAAGTTCACTGCTGTCGATGATAATACTCAATTTGATTCAGAAAAGGCAAAGGATATTGTTGCAGTAATTGCATTAAGGGATTTGTTACAGCAAAATACCAGTCAAAATTTATCAGAGCTCGCTGAATTTATTAATAAAAAAGATACGGAAGCACTTGTTGCAATCATGAAAAATAATGCACAGTTTAAAAAGGACTATGATAAAATAACGTCTGAAAAACTGTTTGAATTCGTGACAGACAATAGAGCAAGAGCGCGCATCATAGATGGAATATGCCCATCTTATATTGGCGATCTGAAAACTAAAGAATTCGAAGAGGCTAATCTTGATAGAAAGTTATTTATTGATATCAAGAATATAGTCTCTGATCATGCTCATTTTAACAGTGTTATTTCTATGACACAGAGAAATCTTAGTGAGATACTTAAAAGAGAGAGAGAAGAGAAAGATATAAATTTCAATCTTGAGACCAGGGAAAAAAATAAGCAGATGAACACTAAGATCGAAACGGAGCAGTTTGAAGCAGCTAGCAAGATCGTGGCAAATATTATGCTTGAAAGGATTATTAAGAAGGAGCTTTACACACCATCCTACAGAATAAATGCCAATGGAAGCAGAACAAAAAATAGCATAATAGCAGGCAAATATGCTGAAAAACCAGAAGAAATGCTAGATGATCTGCGCAAGTGTTCTGCTATTAGAAAGCTGCTTGATAACCTTACTTATCAAAACTTATATAGCATTGTCGATTCAGCAAAATCAGATAAAATGACAAATAACATGGCAAAATATCTGGATAAAGTGACTTCTGAGCTGGAATTACAGATGCGTGAGCGAGAGTTTGAATCAAATTATGGCAAAGACAATAATATAGAAAAAGACAAAGAAGCAATGGGAAGCATCATAATAAACACAATTCTTAATAAAGAGTATGAACTGGTCAAAAATGGTGAAAATCAGCCGTTTATGGAAAAAATAAAAGAGGTGCTCACTATTGATGAAATAACAAATTGTCTTTCTGCCTGTGATAAAGTAAAGAAGGCTATTGATGAAGTAACACCTGAGTCATTAAATGATTTTGTTTCAAATAAAGAGATACGCAATAACCTCGCATATGTAGCACAGTCGGATGTTAAGTTTACAAATGCTCTACTGGAAAAAGTATCACAAAAAAGAGATAATACGCAGAAGCTTGAGGAAAAACTTGGTTTTGGCAAGGAGAATTCAGATGATATCATTTATGACAAGCCATTAGAGGGAGAAAAACTTCAAATAGCAAAAGAAATAATTGCAGATACAGTAAAAAATTTAATTTTTGAGACTGAAAAGAGCGAACCATATCTGAAAATTGACAAAAATGATATAACAAATGCTGAACTTGCAACATGCATGGAAAAAAGTGATAGGTTAAAGCGTGTATTTAATAATATTACTCCGCATTATATGCATGATTTTGTGAACAGTAACGAGATGAAAAATACTTTTGCTGTCTATGTTGTGTCTGATAAAAAAGCTATTAATGCAGCAGTTAAATATGCGGTAGACAAAAAAGAGCGTTTGGACGCTATAAAAACAGAATTTAAACAGAAAACAGACGAAGATTATAGAAGAAATAGTATCACAGAACCTAAAAGTAAATTGAAACTTGAAGAAATCTTGCACTAATCACTATAAAAATGTATAATCAAAAGTAATGAATTTCATATTAAATGAAATTGGAGGTACTCATGTCACAGTCGGTTACGATAAAGAGTAATAAATATGGAATTAATCTTGTTTTGGACCCGGATATAGCATTCAATGATCTAAAGAGGGATATAATTGACAAATTCAAAGCATCCGTAGGCTTTTTTAAAAATGCCAAGCTTGCTATCTCATTTGAGGGAAGATCACTCTCGGGTGACGAGGAGCAGCAGATCATAGAAGCAATTGAGAGCAATACAACAATCAGAATTTTGTGTATCGTTGAGAATGGATCAAAACAGGAAGCTGTCATGAAAGAGCAGATAGATGCTTTTTATGAGGAAGTGCAAAAGCAGAGCATACAGCAAAACCAGCAGGTTGCACAGGTGATGCAACAGGTAGAACCGCAGCAGATCATATCAGAGGTTGCCATACCGGATCAGTTTTACCGAGGAACACTCCGTTCCGGCCAGGTGATCTCCAGTGAGTCAAGTGTCACTATTATAGGAGATGTCAATCCGGGCGCAAAGATTATAGCAGCGGGAAATATTGTCATACTTGGAGCCTTAAAGGGAAATGCCCATGCAGGATGTACGGGAGACAGGAGCTGTTTTATTTTCGCATTGGATATGCAGCCGATCCAGATTCAAATCGGTGATCTGATAGCAAAGAGTCCTGATAAGCCGGAGTCAAAGCGCAGGGTGCGCCGCAAGGAAAAGCCGTCAGAAGCAGAGGCACAGATTGCGCTTGCAAAAGATGGAAATATTTACATCGAACCAATTACCAAAAATATTTTAAATAACATTTAGGAACGTAGGAGGAATAAAATTAATGAGCGAAGTAATCGTTATAACATCAGGAAAGGGTGGAGTTGGAAAGACCACTACCACAGCAAATATTGGTACAGGTCTTGCACAGTTAAATAAAAAGGTTGTTATGATCGATACAGATATCGGACTGCGTAACCTGGATGTAGTTATGGGACTTGAAAATCGTATTGTATACAATCTGGTAGATGTAGTTGAGGGAAAATGCCGCATCCGTCAGGCTCTTATCAAGGATAAGAAATATCCGGAGCTTTGCCTTCTTCCATCAGCACAGACGAGAGACAAAGATGCTGTTACACCTGAGCAGATGATCGAACTTATAAATGAGCTTCGTGAAGAGTTTGATTATATCTTACTTGACTGCCCGGCAGGTATCGAGCAGGGATTTAAGAATGCTGTTGCAGGAGCTGACAGAGCACTTGTTGTCACAACACCTGAGGTATCAGCTATCCGTGATGCAGACCGTATCGTTGGACTTCTTGAGGCAAATGAAATGAAGCGTATCGACCTTATCGTAAACCGTCTGCGTGTCGATATGGTAAAACGCGGAGATATGATGAATGTAGATGATGTAACTGAGATACTTGCAGTTAATCTGATCGGTGCTGTACCTGATGATGAGCAGATCGTTGTTTCTACAAACCGCGGTGAGCCACTTGTCGGAACAGACTGCCTTGCAGGAAAAGCATACATGAATATCTGTCATCGTATATTAGGAGAAGAGATTCCATTCCTGGATTTAAATCAAAAGCATGGAGTATTCGAGAAACTGAAAGATATGTTTAAGAAAAATTAAAGGGGGATACTTATTGTGGGTATAATGGATTTATTTAAAAAGAAATCTTCGGGCAATGTAGCAAAAGACCGCTTGAAGCTGGTATTGGTTTCGGACCGTGCCAATTGCTCTTCTGAGATGATGGAGATGATGAAAAGAGACATCATCGAAGTAATTTCACGCTATATGGATATCGACGCAGAAGCACTTGATGTAAAAATCACAGAGACAGAATCTGATTCTAACAACGGAATGGTTCCAGCTCTTGTTGCTAATATCCCTATCCGTGATATGAAGCATCGACCAGATCCAAGATAATAATATATGAACCCGGCAGGTGATGGCTTGCCGGGTTTTTATATTGTTTCTATTTTACAGGATTGTTGCGGAAAATCTGCATTGCACCATATGTATTAGGCAATGCCGGAGCAGGAGCCTTTCTTGAAGGACAGGAAAAGTTCTTGCAGGTTGCACAGGTATTGCAGAGCTGTTTTATATCTGAGTGTTTTTCGGTATCCAGATGAAGTATGAGAGTCGCTGTTTTAAGAGGCCGAAGCATCAGGCCCTCGGTAAGCTGTATTTCATCAGGTAAAAGCTTGCCATAGATCTGTGGAAGCAGATCAAGAGAATAATTATCCCCCAGAAAAGACAGCTCCACAAGATGCAGTCCACTTTGTTCTTCTATAATATCAGCAAATTCTTCATAGGCTTTTGAAAGCAGCATGAGACTGATACAGTCTACAATATACGCTTCCTCAATCTGCTCATGATTTAGGTAAAGTTCTGATAACTCATCAATCCCTTTTCCTAGTGTCACAAAACCATATGCATAGTGTTTATATGAAATTTCTTTGATATCCTGATCGGTTGAGTAATAGGCATAGGCTTCCACAAGTGGTAAAAGTGCCGTATAGATTGCTTTTATATAAGGCAGATCATCCGAAGAAAAATGGAAACGGCTGCAAAAGTCTTTCCAGTCATCTGGTGACAGCTTAGGGATAAGTTTGCACTTCATAGGATTATTGTTTCTCCTTATTTGTCGTAATGATGTTATCATCTCATGTTTTTACCGTGAAATCAACAAATTTGTTTAGGCAATAGTCACACAGGATTTTTCCCAATGTAATAGAGCTATAAAAAACAGAAGCAAAAAAGGAACACAAAAGGAACAAATAAAACATGAAAAATGAATGCTTATGTCTTATACTAGAATAAAAGATATCAATCAATATGTTGTGTAGGGGGAATTTTAAATGAGCAGTAATGAAA
>CAVICC010000077.1:0-7851 GCA_963641405.1 bacterium
GGAAAATGCGTCTGCCCGCTCAGAATATGGCGGAACAGGTCTTGGCATGGCAATCACAAAAAATCTTGTTGATAAGATGGGTGGCACGATTACAGTTCAAAGCGAAAAAGGAACAGGCAGTACATTTGATGTCATTGTTACATTTGAAATAGATAAGAGTGCGTCTATGGATAAGCCGGCAGAGGATGTTATGAAAGCAGATTCCATCCGTGGTCTAAAGATTCTTCTAGCAGAGGATAATGAGCTTAACATGGAAATTGCAAAATTCCTGTTGGAAGAAGCCGGAGCACAGGTTGTCCTGGCTGCAAATGGAGAGGAGGCTGTTAAAGCTTTTACCAAGAGTGCTACACAGGAGATTGATGTAATCCTTATGGATATCATGATGCCTGTTATGAACGGTCATGAAGCAACCAGGGCAATCAGAGCCATGAACAGACCGGATGCAAAAAAGATACCGATTATTGCAATGACAGCCAGTGCTTTTGCGGAAGACCGTATTGCAGCAAAAGAAGCAGGAATGAATGCGCACCTTGCGAAGCCACTTGACTCTAAGCTGGTGGTCCGTACAATCTGTCAATACACCAGAGAATACAAAAGAGCGTGAATAAACAATTGGAGGACAGGAAAATGGAGAGAACCGATAACAAAAAAATAAATATGCGTGTGTTGGGAAAATACCTGAACGTTATTGTTCTTATCTTTTTCCTTATTGTGATTTTTGTGGCAACATTCACATATATCCTGCAGAAAGGTTATACGGAAAACGCACTGGAATTTGAAGTGGATCGGGACAGGGCATGTTCTGATGCAGTACATAAACTGATTGGAGATGAACTGGATAGGGAGCATTTCTCGGAAATAAAAGACAAGTCTGACATGGATACGCAGGAGTATCAGAAGATTCAGGCGAGACTGAATGAGATACGTCACCTGAATGCTATCCGGTATTTTTATACCGCAGCCAGAAATGATGAGGGTAAACTTGTATACCTGGTAGACGGACTGGATATGGGAGCAGAAGATTTCAGAAATCCGGGTGATTATATTGAAGATGAGATGATACCTTATATTGAACGTGCTTTATCCGGTGAGACAGTCTATTCAATAGATATTGTTGATACGACCTGGGGACACATTTTTACAGCATGTTATCCTGTTGTGGCAAATGATGATCCGGATGAAGTTATCGGTGCGCTTTGTATAGAGATGGATATGGAATCAGCGTATGCATTGATTGAAAAGAGCAATCATACATCATTAGTAGTTGGAATAATTGCGGCTGTTATGCTTGTTCTATTAAGTTTTGGAATTTTTATGACACTACGTAAGCAGCAGTTAAAAGAGAAGCAGCAAAAAATAGCTTTAGCAGAGGCGGCAGATGCCGCTGATGCAGCAAACCGGGCAAAATCAACATTTCTTTTTAACATGTCACATGACATCAGGACTCCTATGAATGCAATTATAGGCTATGCGGAGTTGGCAGATGATCATCTGGATGAACCGGACGTGTTAAAGGAATATATGAATAAAATCCATACCTGCAGCCAGAAGATGCTGTCCATTCTTGACAACATACTGGAACTTGCACGAATAGAAAATAATACAACCATCCTGGAGGAGGCTCCTGTAAAAACAGAGACGGGCATTGATTTTGCTGTGGATATGTTTTACAGTGCAGCAGATAAAAAGAACCAGGAACTGACAGTAGACCGGAATATTACTTATCCATACATTTACATTGATTCTTCAAGGGTATCAGAGATCATACTGAATCTGGTCAGCAATGCAATCAAATATACGGGAAACAACGGACATATTCATTGTGAGCTGAATCAGTATCCTCATAAAGATGAAGGCTGGTGCTATACAGAGTTTTCAGTAGAGGATGATGGCATAGGCATGTCAGAAGAGTTCCAGAGTCATATTTTTGATTACTTCTCAAGAGAACGCACTTCTACGGTAAGCGGGATCGAGGGCAGTGGTCTTGGCATGGGTATTGTAAAGAAGCTTGTAGATCTGATGGATGGAACCATAGAGATAAAAAGCAGACAGGGGAAAGGCTCTAAATTCACGATAACGATTCCATGCCGAATAGCAAGTGAGGAAGAATGTCAGCCGAAAGAAGCGCAGACACATCAGGTGGACAGTGATTTATCTGGCAAAAGAATACTTCTGGTCGAGGATAATGACCTGAATGCAGAGATCGCCATGGAGCTGCTGGAAAGAGAAGAACTCATTGTTGATCGTGCAGAGAATGGTGTTGACTGTCTGGAAAAATATGAAAAGTCCGAGTATGGATATTATAAGCTGATCCTGATGGATATTCAGATGCCTGTGATGGATGGCTACGACACAACAATCAAAATAAGGCACTTGGATGACAAGGAAAAATCTACTATCCCGATCATCGCAATGACAGCCAATGCTTTTGCAGAAGACAGGCAGAAAGCGATATCTGTAGGTATGGATGATTATGTTGCCAAGCCAATAGACATGAATAAACTAATACCAATCCTTCAGAAAAATATAAAGTGAGAACATTTCTAAAAGTGCGAAAAAGAGGACCTGATATGAAAGAGGAGCATGAGATAAATATAACGAAAACAGCACAAGAGTCTGAAGCTATTGCAAGAACACTTTCCAGAAATTTCCGGAATGTATATCTTCTTGACTTAAATAATGCTACAGCAAAAGTCATGAAGTTTGAGGATGAATATGCGGATGACCGGATTGACCATGTAATGGATCAGAATTTCCCATATGAAGGCTTTGTGAATCAGTGGATAGATGAAGCAGTGCATCCGGATGACAGGGAGGCATTGAAGAAGTCTCTTAGCTGTGCAAATCTAAAGGAAGTATTATCACATCAGCAGGAATATAATGGTAATTACCGTATGCTGGTGGATGACAGGATAATAAACTACCAGTTTAATATCAGCCGCATGGATAATTCTGATATGGTTATTGCTGGATTCCAGAATATCGAGGCAATTATTCAGGAACATCTGGAGGAAGAGAAGAAGCAGCGGGAAAAGGAAGAGGCTTACCAGAAGGAACTTAAGAAGCAGCTTCAGGTTATCAATGCACTTGGCAGTGAATACAGGGCATTATATCTGGTGGACAGCGCCACACAGCAGTGGACTGTATTTAAGGATGATAACAGCGGTGCGGCAGACGACATATACAATAATACACTTGTGTATGAAAGCTATGGGAAAGCTATCAGTGCATATATAGACAACTATGTTGCAGAGGATGACCGTGACAGCTTTCGTGAACATGCAAAGCTTGCAAACCTGTTGGCAGAGACGCCTGACACAGGAATCTATTCCCATAGCTATGACCGGATTCTGAATGGAGAAAGACAGCACTGGCAGATGAACGCAGCCAAGTTCACATCGGATGACGAAAAAGAGTATATCGTACTCGGCTTTCGTAATGTACACGATATTGTGGAAAAACAGATCAGTCAGGAAAATGCACTTCGGGATGCCCTGATACTGGCAAGACATGCCAACCGTGCAAAGACGACATTCCTCAACAATATGTCTCATGATATCAGGACGCCAATGAATGCGATCATAGGTTTTACAGCGCTTGCACAGACACACATTGATAATTCGGAACAGGTGCAGGATTATCTTGGGAAAATACAAACCTCAGGAACGCATCTTCTCAGTCTGATCAATGAGATTCTGGATATGAGCCGTATTGAGAGCGGAACTGTAAAGCTGGATGAGGATATCGTACATATTCCGGATGTACTGCATGACCTGCGCACGATCATCCAGGGACAGGTGGCTGCAAAACAGCAGAGCCTGTACATTGATTCTTTAGATGTGACACATGAGGATGTGGTGACAGACAAGCTGCGACTGAACCAGATATTGCTCAATATTATAGGAAATGCTATTAAATATACAGGGTGTGGAGGAAGCGTTGTAGTCCGTGTGAAGGAGAAGCCTTCTGCAATGCCGGGATATGCAACCTATGAATTCAGTGTCAGGGATAACGGCATGGGCATGTCACCGGATTTTGTGGAGCATGTATTTGATGCTTTTGCAAGAGAACGTACTTCTACAGTCAGCGGCATCCAGGGAACCGGACTTGGAATGTCCATAACTAAAAATATCGTAGACATGATGAATGGAACGATCGATGTAGAAAGTGAGCTTGGAAAAGGCACTGTATTTACCGTTACAGTGGATTTCAAGCTGACAGATAGCAAGGTGAACACATCACCAATCCCGGAGCTTCTGGGCGCAAGGGTACTGGTTGTTGATGATGATGTGAATACCTGCCAGAGTGTCAGCAAGATGCTGCGAAGCATAGAGATGCGTCCTGACTGGTCTACATCCGGCAGGGAAGCTATAATCCGTGCACAGGAAGCAACAGAAATACAGGATGAGTATAAGGCATTTATTATTGATTATCTGATGCCGGACATGAACGGAATCGAAACTGTGCGCCAGATCCGTAAAGTTATCAAGAACGATGTTCCGATCATTGTGCTGACTGCTTATGAGTGGATGGATTTTGAGGAAGAGGCGAGGGAAGCAGGCGTTACAGACTTTGTATCAAAGCCAATCTTCATGTCAGAGCTTCGTGCAGTTTTATCCAGAAAATCAGAAGATACATCTTCTGCAGAAAAAGAGAATGAGCCGAAACATGATTACAGCGGAAAACATATCCTTTTGGTGGAAGATAATGAATTAAACAGGGAGATTGCAATATTCCTTCTTGAGGATGTCGGAATGATCGTGGATACCGCAGAGGATGGTATAGAGGCTGTGGATATTATGAGCCATGCGAAAGAAGACCAGTACGATCTGATTCTTATGGATATCCAGATGCCGAAGATGGACGGATATACAGCCACAAGGGAAATCCGTACACTGAAAAATAACCGGATAGCCAATATTCCGATTGTTGCCATGACTGCCAATGCATTCGATGAGGACAGACAGAAATCCTTTGAAGCAGGCATGAACGGACACATTGCAAAGCCGATTGACATGGATACAATCGTTAAGACATTGGACAGAATATTTCTAAAATGAGTATTAAAAGAAGGCAGAATCATGAAAAAATACAAACATTGTACGCGAAGTTTATCATTTTTAATAATTAGCAGGAATGTGCTGATATTGTTGGCATTTAGTGTGATCGTAAGCGCAATAGGATATGTACTTTTTACAGAATCACTGACAAAGATATATAATGATTTCGCGTTTCAGACGGCTGAAACAGCGGCCTCTGCGATAAATGGAGAAAGGATAAGTGAATACCTGGACTGTGGAGGTGATGACAGTGAATATCAGGCTGAATTACAACAGCTTCAACAGCTTTGTAAGACACAGGGAGTTACATTGATCTATGTGATTGCTGTGGACCAGAGTGATTACAATAGCTTCAAGTCAGTTTTCAATGTACCATCTAAGGAGAGCGGTTATACTCCATGGGAAGTAGGTTATGAGCGGAGTACCACAAATGAGGAATATCGGTCTATATACAAGGATATCTATGAAAATGGTTTGCAGCGGGGTACGATATACAGATTAGATGATCTTAAAGGACAAGATCCGCACATTACATCACTGATTCCAATCAAGGCGTCAGATGATTCTGTTTCAGCAATTCTTTGTGTGCAGAGACCTATGAAGGAACTTACGGTAGGGCGTTATCGCTATCTGAGGGAAGTCGCAACGGTAGTTCTGGTACTGTCGATACTTGTGTCCATCGGCACAGCAGTATACTTGAGACGCCAGTTTGTAAAACCGGTGCGTAAACTGGCACTTGAAGCAGAGCGATTTGCAAACGAAAACAGTCGAGATCATGAGTTGAAACTTTCTGAACTAAGTAAAATAACAGAGTTGCATAGACTTGGTATATCCATTGAAAAAATGGAAGAGGATACTATACAAAATATAGAAAATATTCGCCAGATGAGTGTAGAGCGCGAAAAAGGAAGGGCAGAGCTTGCCCTGGCAGCACAGATCCAAAAAGATGCAATACCTAGCGATTTCCCGGATGACGAAAGATTTGCGCTCTATGGTTTTATGACACCAGCAAAGACAGTTGGCGGGGATTTTTACGATTTCTTCATGATAGATCAGGACCATCTAGGACTCGTGATCGCCGATGTATCCGATAAAGGTATTCCGGCAGCATTGTTTATGATGATCTCGAAAATAGTGATACACAATTTTGCAATTATGGGAGCCTCGCCTCAAAAAGTCCTTGAGGAGGCAAATAGGATGATTGTAGAGAACAATCAATCCAGCATGTTTGTGACGGTCTGGTTTGGTATTCTTACAATTTCAACAGGCGAAATTGTAGCTGCAAATGCGGGGCATGAATATCCTATCTTAAAAAAAGCAGATGGTAAATATGAAATCTTTAAGGAGCCTCATGGACTGCCGGTAGGACTTATGGAAGGGACATCTTACAAGGAATATACATTTCAGCTTGACCGTGGAGGTACTCTATTTGTTTATACTGATGGACTTGCAGAGGCTTCCAACGAAAAACAGGAATTTTTTGGAACAGAACGCATTCTAGAAGAGTTGAATAGAAATTCGAAGGCAGATCCAAAGGATGTATTGTTGAATATGAAAGCAAGTGTAGACCAATTTGCAGGCGAGGCACCGCAGTTTGATGACCTGACCATGTTGGCGGTAAAACGTCTTTGATAACGTTTAACAGAGTGATATTTGTCACACTTTTGTCTTACTTTAAGAGTTATACTGTAATATATTGAATTACTATTAAATTTGTTATATGTCACGATAAGGAGAAAAAATGGGTAGAACAAAATATTTTCCAGATACATTACTGGCTAGTCCGAAAGAGGCAGGAACTGCAGGAGTGGTTGCAACTCCTTACGATTCGTCATTGCTCAGGGAAAAAAGCCGTGTACAACAAAAATGGACGTCGGTTGGTGGAACCTGTTATATACAGTGTGTATTGGACTCATTAATAAAAAAATTAGGAAAAGATGAGTTCAGAAGGAGACTTCTTTCTGTTGGAGAGCCAGAAAAAGACAAAGTAACTGTGCATTTCTTTTGGAAAGGAGAGCCGTATGACGTCATAATGGATAATACAATCATTACACAAGGTAGTGATTTCGCAGAATGCTCTGCAGATGTAAATCTGATAATGAAGGGATTTATGATGGCCGGGCTTGGCGTAGCGGATGATGAACTGGCTAGTTATAGGTTGGAAAATTCATTAGAACCTAAAACCATAGATTTTGCACATACGGCAGATGGTAGTTCTCCGGTAAGGACAATGCAGGTGCTAGGAACAAAACTTGAACAGACAGCTGACTGGAAAGCAGAGGAAGAGTTACGTGATAATACGAGGGAAATTTCGGATATCAAAAAGGCTATGGTTGATAAGTTTACTGCCTGGCTTTCTGACAAATCCAATATTGTTACGTTGTCACTTACATATCTGAAAGGTCATACTGTAACGCTTAAAGAAGTAGATATGAAAACGAAATATATCACTTATTATGATCAGATGAAAAAAAATTATAAAGAAGTATCTGTATCTTTTGATGGTCTAATAGAAAATACTGGTGATCAGGAGGCAGGACTTATAGAGGCTTTGTGTTTTAAAAAGGATGAGAATGGTAATTATTCTAGCTTTGAAAATTTTGATGTAAGAGAGCTAAAGAACATTATAAGAAAGAGAGATATAAAATGTTCCTATGATATTATCCGCGAACGGATAATAAAAGATTATAGCGAAAAATGTAATGATGAATTAATAAAACGTTACATAAGTGAAAAACCCAAGAATGTGAGAGCTAAGATAGGAGAACTAAGTATTAGAACAGGGATGTAT
>CAVICC010000077.1:7861-10003 GCA_963641405.1 bacterium
GATGTATATTACATCTTACTGTGATAATCAATATAGATTAGACCAATTTATAGATGCATCTCCTAACAATAAATATAGCCTAAGGAGTTACGAATATAAGAAGAAATTTTATAATTATTTAACTGAAGAATTAGAGTATTATTCAAAAAATTATAGAAAGAATGCTATAGATGAACTAGAGAAACGCTACATCTTTGATTATGGCGAGTGTTTGCTACATGCTGGTGAGAATGATATGCCTCGTAAAATTGATAAAATGATGGAGGTATATAAAAAGAGATGTGGAATGAGTGAGGGGGATTTTCGTGAGGTAGAGGAATTATTTCGTGGTATAATGACTGATTATCTGGATGCCTATAAAAAGCCAACACCTGACAGACTCAATAAATTCTGGAAGTCTATAGGTCGTGAGACTAACTACAAGGAAGATATCTCAGTCAGTGATTATGCAATCGCAGTATTAGATTTATGGTCGTTTGTGGAAAATTATACTAATGAGTCCTTTGTTGCACTCACAGAAAAAGGCGAATCTACACCGGAGTATCATTACCGCGAGATAATAGTACCATCAGCTAGCGATCCAAGGCATGAAAAATCCAAGCATACTAAGGATCATGAGGCTATTAGACAAGAAATTGCAAAAAAATATAAAGAAAATCAGATAGAAGCTGTTAAGAAATACATTGATGAAAATTTGAAAAATTTTCTGGATGAAAGTGAAACTGAACTATCAAGATATATCGGTCAGTTTGCCCAAGCGAAAACAGATAATGATTTGCAAAAACGTAAGGAAAAAACTGATGCGTTAAAGAACTCGGTCAAAGAATATATATCAAAATTCGAAAAGAATGAGGTAGAGTTTAGCAAAGATATAGATCTGTTCCTGCAAGATGATAGGTATACTTTGTCTGATGAACTAAAGAATAGGGCAAAACAATATATGTCGCAGTTGAGTGAACAGAAGGGAAAATGGCTGAAAGAAAAAAATTTACTGGAAGAGTATGGGAAAAGTGTTGATCTGGAAGTAGAATTGAAGAAATTTGATACTATGCTGGAAAATTATAAGGATAGAACTCCGGAAGAATTGTCCAGTTCAATAGCCAACGGATTAAATACTTATATTAATGAAAAGTATAAGCCGTATATAACCAGTATCAAAGAAGGTAAAATAGGAACAAAACACAAAACTCTTTTAGATGATGTTGGATCTGCCCAGGATGAGCCGTCACAGCAGGCGGCAATGGAGAAGCTATATAAATTTACAAGCGAACATGATAAAAAGCTTGATGAATATGATAAGAAATTCGAAATTTTAAAAATAATTGTAGACACGAAGCTGGATAAAAATAATCTGTCCATATCTGCTGATTTGCGAGATGAACTTGCAAAATGTCATAGTGAATTGAAAATTGAAAAGACTAAGATGTTTCAATGGGCAACCGAAAAGCTTCAAAGAAGTATGGAGGAATTTAATATCATTGCAGCAGAGTATATACCTAAGCATGGTCGAAGACATCCGAAAGAATTTAATGCTATTCGGTCTTCAATCAGTGATTATCAGGAATTATTGCAGAAAAATGATGCTACATTGCAGGAAAGAGTGGATGGAGCAGCTGCAATATACAAAGCATGCAGAGATTATCTTAGTGTACATATGAATGTAAAAAATCCAGGAACCGATCATTCTACTGTTTCAATTGATGGACAGAAAACAACGGAAGGAAGACTGCGCAAGCAGATAGTAGTAAAGCTATTAGAGACATTTGATGATCAGTCATTATGGCACGAGCATCCTGTATTTGGCATAGCACAGAAGCGTTACAAGGACTATATTCAGAGTGAGGGAAAGAAATATATAGATCTTGATTATAAAAAGCTTCATGAATCGCTTGCATCAAAGATAAAAGCGCCTGTTACTGCGGATATGTCAAATGCAGAAAAAGCATATGCAGAGATTGATATTGTATTTAAAGAGCATATCAAAAAGGTAAATGCTGCTAAAAACGATAAGATTGGCAGGGAAAGTAAATACAGTATACAGGATAAGCAAAAAGCAGCAGGTAGGGCACGAACCTAAAAGTTGTTTTGAGACTATGAAGAAAAGTCTGTAAATAATAATCTTCTATGATAATGATTGAGCTG
>CAVICC010000078.1:0-9394 GCA_963641405.1 bacterium
CAAAAACCGCTAAAACACTGGGTTTCTGAGTGTTTTATTTCTCTAATGTCTTCATTGTCGGGAAAAGTAACACATCTCTGATCGCAGAACTGTCAGTAAGAAGCATTACAAGACGATCGATACCATATCCGATTCCACCTGTTGGCGGCATACCTATCTCGAGTGCATTGAGGAAATCCTCATCTGTATGCTCTGCTTCGTCGTCTCCTGCTGCAGCATTGGCATCCTGAGCTGCGAAACGCTCACGCTGATCGATAGGATCGTTAAGCTCTGAGTACGCGTTACACATCTCCCATGTATTACAGAAAAGCTCGAAACGCTCTACTTTTGTAGGATCACTTGGCTTTTTCTTTGTAAGAGGAGAGATCTCAATTGGATGATCCATGATGAAAGTAGGCTGGATAAGTTCTTTCTCGCAGTATTCCTCGAAGAAAAGATTGATGATGTCACCCTTTTTGTGACGCTCCTCGTACTCGATATGATGCTCATCAGCAAGTTTCTTTGCTGCCTCATCATCAGGTACTTCATCGAAATCGATTCCTGCATATTTCTTGATTGCCTCGTTCATTGTCATTCTGGCGAATGGCTTTCCAAGGTCGATCTCCACGCCATTATATGAGATCTTTGTTGAACCACATACCTTCTCAGCAAGGTAACGGAACATTGATTCTGTAAGCTCCATCATTCCTTCGTAATCGGTGTATGCCTGATAAAGCTCCATAAGTGTAAACTCTGGGTTGTGACGTGTATCTACTCCTTCGTTACGGAAAACTCGTCCGATCTCGTATACACGCTCGAGTCCTCCAACGATAAGTCTCTTGAGGTAAAGCTCAAGGGAAATACGAAGTTTAACGTCCTCGTTTAATGCATTGTAATGTGTCTCAAATGGTCTTGCTGCGGCACCACCTGCGTTTGAAACGAGCATTGGTGTCTCAACTTCCATGAAATCACGACCTGCAAGGAAGTTACGAATCTCTTTTAAGATCTGTGAACGCTTGATAAATACTTCTTTGCTCTCCTGATTCATGATAAGGTCAACATATCTCTGACGGTATCTTGCGTCCGTATCTGTAAGTCCGTGGAACTTCTCAGGAAGGATCTGGAGTGATTTTGAGAGTAAAATCATCTTGTCTGCGTGGATTGAGATCTCGCCTGTTTTTGTTCTGAAAGCAAATCCCTTTACTCCATAAATATCACCGATATCTGACTTCTTGAAGTCTGCGTATGCATCCTCTCCGATGTTGTCTCTTGCCACGTAAACCTGGATACTTCCCTTTAAATCCTGAATATTGCAGAAAGAAGCCTTACCCATTACACGCTTGAACATCATACGTCCTGCGATGCTTACCTCGATAGGCTGTGCATCCATGATTGCTCTTCTCTCGTTGTAATCGTTATTGATTACTTCTCTTTTTGCTGCATCATCAAGACCTTCTACGTTTGGAGCAACTCTGCCTGCAAGTATCTTTGCCTCATGTGCATTGTACTGCTCTTTTACATCGCTACTGTGATGACTAACATCATATTTTGTAATCTGAAAAGGATCTTTTCCAGCATCCTGTAAATTCTGTAATTTCTCGCGGCGAACCTGAAGAAGCTGGTTTAAATCCTGCTGCTGTCCGCCCTTTTTATTGTTCTGATCAGCCATTTTTTCAACCTTTCTAGTTATCTTCTGCTCTCTGTATCTCGAGTACTTTGTATGTGAGATCTCCCATCTGAGTCTCAACTGTTACTGTATCTCCAACTTTCTTTCCAAGAAGTGCCTTTCCAACAGGTGACTCATTTGAAATCTTGCCCTTTAAGCTGTTTGCCTCAGTTGAACCAACGATCTTGTACTCTAATTCCTCGTCGAATTCGCAGTCTAAGATACGGATCTTACATCCGATAGAGATTTTCTCAAGATCAACCTCTTCCTCAACCACTACTTCTGCATTTTTGAGAATCTTTTCGATTTCTTCGATACGAGCCTCAATATCACGCTGCTCATCTTTAGCAGCATCGTACTCTGCATTCTCTGATAAGTCACCTTGCTCACGGGCTTCCTTGATCTTCTGCGAAACCTCTTTACGTTTTACTACCTTTAATTCCTCGAGCTCATCCTCAAGTTTTCTGAGTCCTGCATATGTCAGAATATTTTTCTTATCCATGATTTTACCCTTCTATCCTTGTTATATTTTAATAGCTACAAAAAATCTAATTTAACTCACGTATTATAATTGAAAACATCCACATTGTCAATATTTTAGCGGTCTACAGGCACTCTATCGTAAAGCAATTCTTCAAGCTGTTCGTAACTTTCCACGGTGTTTACTGCTGCGCGAAGCCTTGATGAATGTGGATACCCGGCTGTATACCATGCAGTATGCTTTCGCATCTCGTGCATTCCGGTGAATTCGCCCTTGAATTCTATCATCATTCGTGCATGGCGCAGTATCATCTGACGTACTTCTTCAAATGACGGTTTTTTCTGATGCTCACCGGTCTTAAAATAATGCAGTATCTGTGAAAATATCCACGGATTTCCCTGCGCGCCTCTGGCAACCATAAATCCGTCACAGCCTGTCTGCTCTTGCATCCTTATGACATCCTCCGCACATAGCAGATCTCCATTTCCTATCACAGGAATGGATACCGCCTCTTTAACACGGCGGATGATATCCCAGTCTGCCTTGCCTGAATAGTACTGTTCTCTTGTCCGTCCATGCACCGCAATGGCACTTGCACCGCTTTCCTGTGCTATATGTGCCATTTCCACTGCGTTTACGTGCTCGTCATCAAAGCCTTTTCTGATCTTTACTGTGACCGGCTTTTTTATCGCTTTGACCGTTTTTTCAATGATTTCTCCTGCAAGGACAGGATTTTTCATAAGTGCCGATCCCTCTCCGTTATTTACGATTTTTGGAACCGGACATCCCATATTTATATCGAGTATATCAAACGGACGTTCCTCAATGGAATGTGCAATCTGCGATACGATATCAGGATCAGAACCAAACATCTGTAAAGATACAGGATTTTCTCTTTCATCGATTGAAAGCAGTGACTCGGTATTTTTATTTTTGTAAAGGATTGCCTTTGCACTGACCATCTCCATGCACAGAAGGCCCGCGCCTTGTTCCTTGCATAGCAAGCGAAAAGGCAGGTCTGTCACACCTGCCATAGGTCCCAGTATTAGGTTATTTGGGAGTGTAACGCTCCCGATTTTTAGCTCTTTTATCTGGTTATTTTCTGTATTCATTGCCTTACTTACACTTTACGTTCTTACGGTTCTGTTTCTGATATACAAGGTTTATTCCCTTAAGTGTCAGATCAGGATCGTATACATCAACCGTATTTGTTTCACCTGAAATTATCCGTCCAAGTCCTCCTGTCACTACGACCTTTGCATCAAGCATTCCTGTCTCTTCCTTTGTCTTGCGGATGATATACTCGGTCTGTCCAATCTGTCCATAAACCAGTCCTGACTGCATACTCGTGATCGTGTCTTTTCCTAAGATAGTATCAGGCTTTTTAATCTCAATCTCAGGCAGCTTTGCAGCATCCTCCCAGAGTGCCTTTGCAGAAATACGTATCCCCGGTGCTGTGATTCCACCCATGAAAGTGCCCTCTGCATCGACCATATCGTAGGTGGTAGCTGTGCCAAAATCAATGACCAGAACCGGTCCTCCATATAATTCATATGCAGCTACAGCATCTACTATTCGGTCTGCTCCGATCTGTTGCGGATTTGGCGTAGCAATCCTGATACCGGTCTTGATACCTGCCTCCACGATGATCGGCTTTATGTTAAAATATTTGATAAGTGCATTCTGCAATGAATGCATGATGTTCGGTACTACCGAGCAGATGATCGCATCATGTATCTGTGGCATCTCCACCTCATTTTTTTCCAGAAGGGTAGTGATGAGCATTCCATATTCATCTGATGTACGTGGCATCTTTGTTGTTATACGAAAGCTCGCTTTTATTGTGTCCCCTTCAAAAACTCCACAGGTTATATTTGTATTTCCCACGTCCAGTGCTAAAATCATTTTTACTCCTCCTCAAGACCTTCTCCCAGAAACATAATCCTATAATATGTCTCTATTGCCTCCAACACATCCCTTTTTTGGTTCTGATACTGTTTTATCTTCAGTACACTTCCTATTTCGTCATAAAAGAAATCATTTTCCTCGCAGGATGTACGGAAATCGAGATTTCCATCCTCGTCAAAAACCAGCTCAAGTATACCGCCCACATCCTCTGTATACAGTACACACATGATCTTTAACTCATCCTTTATGGACTGTGGAAGTCCTTTAAAATTCTCACTCAGATAAAATTTTTTCTGATATGCGTTTGAAACGCAAAGTACTACCTCTTTAGACATATCCGTATATTCCTCTCACTGATACTTCTCCGCTCGAAACCAGCTTACGTGACTCCCAGGTGTCCACTATAAGCTCGCCATGCTTTGTTATTCCCATAGCTTTGCCCTCAAACGGCTCTTTCGGATCAAGTACCTTTACTGCCTTATTCATATTTACCAGAAGCTCGTCATATTCCCCGACTAAAGCTGAAAGATCCTCTGTCTGTAAAAAGATCTCATAGTATTCCTCAAAATGAAGCATAGTCTGTGCAATGATCTCTGCTCTTCGGAATTTCTTTCCGCCAGCCTCGATCATTAGCGAGCTTGCCATACTGCCTATCTCCTCAGGAAAGCTCTCATTGTGGACATTTATGCCGATTCCGATGACGATATGATTGATATAGTCAAACTGCGCACTCATCTCTGTGAGTATTCCGCAGATTTTTTTGCCATTTATCACGATATCATTAGGCCATTTGATCTTTGCATCCTCGCCTGTGACATCCTTTAACGCTTTTGCCACGGCAAGTGCCGCAACAAGTGTAAGCATTGATGCATTGTTTGGCTTTATATCGGGCTTTATCATGAGTGTCATGAAAATGCCTGTTCCCGAAGGTGATACCCAGCCTCTTCCACGACGGCCTTTTCCGGATACCTGCTGGTCTGCCACAACAAGTGTACCGCTTGGATAGCCTTTTTCCGCAAGTTCCTGTGCCTTTGTATTGGTAGAGTCTATTGTATCAAAATAAAGTACTTCCTGACCAGCCCATTTTGTCTTAAGAATACTCTTTATCTCCGGCTCATTCATCACATCCGGAGCAGACTTGATATGATAACCTTTATTCTGTTGCGCTTCTATCTCATATCCGGCCTCTTTTAACTGATTGATGGCCTTCCATACGGCAGTTCTTGACACACCAAACCTGTTGCAAAGTTCCTGACCTGATACGTATCCGTCAGATTCTCTTAGCAATCTGAGTATTTCCTCTTTCATCATAATATTATATCCTATTCTCAATTTGAGATTTTTTGCATAGCTTTCCGCAATCCGTTAGTACAGCATCCAAAAATCAACTGAATTAATAGAGCTGAATTGATTTAGGAAAACTGTTATATTAGTCTGCAAGTGTTGCGCGCATGATCGCTTTAATCGAATGCATACGATTTTCTGCCTCATCAAATACAACTGAACGAGGTCCTTCAAATACCTCATCTGTCACCTCAAGCTCACTTAATCCGAATTTCTCATATACCTGTTTTCCGATAGTTGTCTTAAGGTCATGGAATGCAGGCAAGCAGTGCATAAATATCGCGCTATCCTTTGCATTTGCAAATGCATGTGCGTTTACCTGATATGGTTTTAAGTCATTTATACGCTCTGTCCATACCGCGTCAGGCTCGCCCATTGATACCCATACGTCTGTGTAGATGACATCTGCGTCCTTTGTGCCCTCTGCAACATCCTCTGTGAGTGTGATTGTCGCACCTGTCTGTGATGCAACATCTTTACAATAATTTACAAGCTCCTCATTTGGAAAGTATTTCTTGTTGGTACATGCTACGAAATCCATGCCGAGCTTTGCGCATGTAACCATAAGTGAATTACCCATGTTATATCTTGCATCGCCCATGTATACAAACTTCACGCCTTTTAATTTACCAAGGTACTCACGTATAGTAAGCATATCAGCGATCATCTGTGTTGGATGGAACTCATTTGTAAGTCCGTTCCACACTGGAACTCCTGCATATTTAGCCAGCTCCTCAACGATCTCCTGACCATATCCACGATACTCTATACCATCAAACATTCTTCCAAGCACGCGCGCTGTATCTGCGATACTCTCCTTTTTACCTATCTGTGATCCACTTGGATCAAGGTATGTAACATGCATGCCAAGATCGTGTGCAGCCACCTCGAAAGAGCATCGTGTTCTGGTACTTGTCTTTTCAAAAATAAGTGCTATATTTTTGCCCGTGAGGTCATCATGTCTGATGCCCTTTTTCTTTTTCTCCTTGAGCTCCTGTGACAGATCTATAAGATATGTAATCTCTTCCGGAGTGTAATCCATAAGTTTTAAAAAGTTGCGTCCCTTTAACTGCATTGCTCTTTCCTCCTGCGTTCTTCTATAATGAAGCTATTTTACTCTATTTTATGCGATGTTGCAAGCACGCTTGCTTTTGCTGTATAGAAAATTACAGTGTAATTTTCTATACAGCAAAAGAACCCACCATATGGTGGGTTCCATAGCTTACTGGTTTATAATCCATTAAATTAACAATCAAATCATTAGGGACTACCAGAACATCATATTTCCAATTCTGATTCCTGAACCATAATCATTAAATGATGTACATCCGCCTGTATTGTCGGTTCCTGACATGGCAGCCTGTGCTGCACTGTATGCCGTACTTGAAATACTGCCTGAAAGTTTTCTGGCAAGCTTTCCTGATGATACAGGACCAAACTGACCTTTCTGGTAGATAACTCCAGAAATTGTATCTGGGTATGAACTACTCTTTACTCTGTTGATAACTGCGGCACCAACTGCAAGCTGACACTCATATGACTCACCGCCCGCCTCACACTCAATAATCGCTGCAAGCAGTGTCAGGTCGTCTGCACCTGCCTCTACCGCTGCGCCCTGTGTAGTCTCAGCTGTCTTTGTTGACTGCGAGCTATTTGAAGAACTCTGTTTTTTAGCTTCTTCCGCTGCGGCTTTTTCCTCTGCAGCCTTCTGTGCTGCTATCTCAGCCTGTTCTTCCTCAATTGTCTTTCCTGTTGTTGTATTGAGTGAACATGTGATGTAATCTGCTGAAACATATCTGGTCTGTGAGTCGCATACTACTGCAACCCAGCCCTCCTGTGTCTCGGCTGATCTGTCCACCTTAAATGTTTCGCCCTGTTCTGCGGCTTTTATTACTTTACTGTCCTCACTCTGACCCTCTCTTACGCGAAGTCCGTCAGTATTTACTGTCGCTATTTCTCCGCAAGTGTCATATGCATAGTTCAATGCATCCGTTCCTGTCACGCAGTATGCTGTATTTACATATCCGTCTACGTTACCAGATGTAATGTGTGCCCATTCTCCATCAATTTCCACGATTTCAGCCACACTTCCTTTATAAAGTTTTCCAACTATGTCAGAGTCCTCACTTGCCTGTGCTCTTACATTAAGTGATTCATCAACATTTGCCATAAGCTTTGCCTGCCACTCCTGCTGTTCCTGTGTAAGCTGTGGCTCCTGAGCTGCTGCAACTGTGTCAACTTCTTCTTTTTCTACTGTAACAGCTGTCTCTGCTGTAAGGCTCTTCTCATATTTAGTAAGAACCGCTGCTACGCCAGCATATCCATTATAACCTTTATAACTATAATCAGTATGCTCTAAACCAGTGTTTGCTAGCATCTTATCCTCTGTTTTGACTACAGAGCTTTCGCTGTTAGTAACCGCGGTGACCGTTAACATAGTGCAAAGTCCGCAGACTGCCAGGCTCTCGATCACTTTTTTGTTTAGCTTCATATAATCCTCCATATGGTGTATTATATGTTATTTTTATTACGTTTATTACACCTATGTTGCATTTGTTACAATTTTGTTACAGCAGCATAATATCACAGTAATTACTTTTTGTCAAATTTTGACTTTTGTTTGGTCTTGACTTTTGTTTTGTGGCGTATAATATAGATGTATATGATGATTATATGTAAGTAATATGGTACAGTTATTTGCAGTATGATGTACCAGGTATTAATAAACAATAATGACATGACGTCTGACAATCGTGTATTTTTAGTGGAAAGGATATATACAATGAAAAAAATAGTTATGACCGGTGGCGGAACCGCTGGTCACGTCACCCCCAATATTGCTTTAATGCCCGCATTAAGAGAATCTGGATATGATATCGAATATATTGGATCTGTTAATGGCATGGAAAAAGGTCTGATCGAGGCACAGCACATTCCCTATCATGGAATCTCTTCTGGAAAACTCCGCAGATACTTCGACTGGAAAAATTTTTCTGATCCATTCCGTGTATTAAAAGGATACGGTCAGGCAATACATCTTATGAAAAAAATCAAGCCCGATGTAGTATTCTCAAAGGGTGGATTTGTTTCTGTTCCTGTTGTCTTAGCTGCAAAGCATTGCCATATTCCGGCAATTATCCATGAATCCGACATCACACCGGGACTTGCCAACAAGATTGCAATAAAGGGAGCTAAAAAAGTATGCTGTAATTTCCCTGAAACTATGAAATATCTCCCAACCGACAAAGCAGTACTTACCGGATCACCAATCCGAAGAGAGCTATTTAATGGTGTGGCTGAAAATGCCATTAAGCTTTGCAATTTTCCAGATCACAATAAGCCTGTAATCCTTATAATAGGTGGAAGTCTTGGTTCAAAAAAAGTAAACGAAGCTGTACGTGACATTCTTCCTGAACTTCTAAAAGATTTCTACGTGATCCACCTTTGTGGAAAAGGAAATCTTGACAACAAGCTTGCCGGAATTAGCGGATATACCCAGTTTGAGTATGCAAATGCTGAGCTTACAGATATGTTTGCTCTAGCAGATATGGCTATATCAAGAGCCGGAGCTAATTCTATATGTGAACTTCTTGCCCTACACAAACCAAACATCCTTATCCCACTATCAGCCGCTGCCAGTCGTGGAGATCAGGTTTTAAATGCAAACTCATTCAAAAAACAAGGATTTTCTTATGTTATTGAGGAAGAAAATCTCACAAAAGATACTCTCCTTAGCGCGGTAAAAGAAGTTTACTCAGATAAAGACAAATACATCAGTGCCATGTCAGAGAGTGGTCAGATGGACTCCATCTCCACCATTATTGATTTGATAAATAAACAGGTAAAATAAGGATTGCGTCTGCTGTATATATTGAATTACACATTAAATTCTGCACAACAAGAATGGGATATATGCCGGAATTTCCGGTATATATCCCATTCTTTAAAATTAATGATTTTCGGGAGTATCCTAAAGTTTGTGTAAACCTCCAAATTGATGTAAGATGAAATTACTC
>CAVICC010000079.1:0-8794 GCA_963641405.1 bacterium
ACTATGCACACGTTGACTGCCCAGGACATGCTGACTACGTTAAGAACATGATCACAGGAGCTGCTCAGATGGACGGAGCTATCCTTGTTGTAGCTGCTACTGACGGAGTTATGGCTCAGACTAAAGAGCATATCCTTCTTTCCCGTCAGGTTAACGTACCATACATCGTTGTATTCATGAACAAATGTGATATGGTTGACGACGAAGAACTTCTTGAACTCGTAGAGATGGAGATTCGTGAAGTACTTAGCGAGTATGACTTCCCAGGCGATGATACACCAATCATCCAGGGATCAGCTCTTAAAGCTCTTGAAGATCCAGACGGAGAGTGGGGAGACAAGATCATGGAACTCATGGACGCTGTTGATACATGGATTCCAACACCAGAGCGTGCTACAGACAAACCATTCCTGATGCCAGTAGAGGACGTATTCTCTATCACAGGACGTGGAACAGTTGCAACTGGTAGAGTAGAGCGTGGAACACTTCACGTATCTGACGAAGTTGAAATCATCGGTATCCACGAGGATGTTAAGAAAACTGTTGTAACAGGTATCGAGATGTTCCGTAAGCTTCTTGATGAGGCTCAGGCTGGAGATAACATCGGAGCTCTTCTTCGTGGTATCCAGAGAACAGAGATCGAAAGAGGACAGGTTCTTATCAAACCAGGTACAGTAAACTGCCATAAGAAATTCACATGCCAGGTTTACGTACTGACAAAAGATGAAGGTGGACGTCATACACCATTCTTCAACAACTACCGTCCACAGTTCTACTTCAGAACAACAGACGTAACAGGTGTTTGCGATCTTCCAGAAGGCGTAGAGATGTGCATGCCTGGAGATAACGTAGAGATGACAGTTGAACTGATTCATCCAGTAGCTATGGAGGAAGGTCTTCGTTTCGCTATCCGTGAGGGTGGACGTACAGTAGGATCAGGAACTGTAGCTTCTATCATCGAGTAATACAATCTGAATATAGGTTTGTTATCGAATATAAAGTCCGCAGAGTTTAGGCTCTGCGGACTTTTTATAAAAAACAGTCTACTGAAGTTCAGGAAGCATTTCCTTAGTCAGACGGATAAACTTGTTAGCGGCAGGCGATATTATTTCAGTCGATTTTAATGCTATTCCGAGTTCTCTTGAATAGTGAGGTAAAAGAGGATGCGCTTTTACCTGCGATTCTACACCTCTTAAGGTCAGCTTCGGTAATATGCTGTACCCCAGATGATTCGATACCATAGAGATGATGGCATGATCATCTTTAGAAGTAAATTTTACATCTGGTACAGTTTCTGAGCTTGAAAGCACTGTATGTACATCGTAGTCAGTCCCCATGGCTGTCATGATAAAGCTTTCATTCTGGAAATTTGATATGGCAAATGGCGCATCTCTATCCAATGGATAGTCGTTTGGAACGATGGCCATCAAAGGATCCTCACACAGAGAAATCCAGTCGAGAGCGCGCAGGCGCTGTTTGGATAAAAAGCCAAAATCAGCAATATCATTTTCTATCCAGTTTACGATATCGTCAGTTCCACCTTCCATGAGTTTGATACTGATGCCCGGATATGTCTTCTGAAATCTATGGATGATAGAAGGAAGCCAGCTTATGGATATACTCTGGAACGTAGCTATGGTAAGAGAGCCACTCTCCACTCCATGTATTTCATCAATGTTCTGCTCGAGAGATTCATAGATAGACAGAAGTGCTCTTACAGTCGGTAAGAGTTGTTTTGCACTTTTGGTAAGAGTGACACCGTGTTTTGAACGGATAAATAAAGGAAAATCAATCTCTTCTTCCAGCGACTTTAATATGTGGCTTACACCAGACTGGGTGTACCCCAGTCGTTCTCCACTTTTCGTGAAATTGTTTGTTTCTGCAACATCTACAAAAAGTTTAAATTTTTTAATATCCATAGAAGATGCTCCTTTCATATAAAAAGCGAAAGCATATAAAGCGAAAAAGGTGTTAGAGCGATGAATGCTCTAACACCTTTGTTATATCCGAAAGTTTACATCAGGTATGACAAGAATGTCAATACTTAAAACTGACATGACAGAAATTGATTACAAACATAAAAAACAGTCATGACAAAAAATTATGCATCATAGAAAAGACATGACAAGCTGTCATATCAGACCGCATAAAGCTTCATTTTACAGACCAGGATACCGATGCTATAATGAGTGCAAATCAAAAAAGCAAAGGAGAAAACATATGGCTGAAACATTTTGTTTTCCTCTCAAGCAATCAATCGGTGCACAGGCTGCCCCAACAATTGTCGAAGGTGACACAGTTGTTCGTGGGCAGCTTATTGCATCTAAAGGGGAGAATTCTCTGGGTGCAAATATATATACAAGTGTATCCGGTGTTGTAACGGAGGTCACTGAACATTCAATATCTATAAAAGCGGATGACAAACAGGATAAAGAATATAAAAAGCTTACTTCTACAGAACCACTGAAGATGATTGAGGAAGCGGGTATCGTAGGACTTGGCGGAGCAGGATTTCCTACATATGCAAAGTTCTCTAAACCATTTGAGTCAGGTGGTGTTGTTATAGTAAATGCTGCTGAGTGTGAGCCGATTCTTGAACACAATATAAGGGCAATTGAAAATAACCCATTACAGCTTATAAGAGGACTTGAGATCGCGATGGAGATTGCAAATGCAGCAAGAGGAATTATCGCAATCAAGAAAATCCATACCAAAGCGGTGATGAAGCTTAAGGAAGTGTTAAGCAGTGATAAGGAGAAAAATTATATCGAAATCCATCTGCTTGAAAATATATACCCGATGGGTGAAGAAAGAGCAATTATAAGAGAATGCCTGGGAAAACTTCTTAGTGTGGAAAGTCTTCCACTTGAAGCAGGTGCTATTGTTATAAATGCTGAGACAATATGCAGGATACAGGAAGCGGTTGATCTTAAAAAACCATTTATTGATAAAAATATGACTGTAGCAGGGAAAATAAAAGGCAATGATCATCTTATCCAGGTATTTTTCGATGTACCTCTTGGTATTTCAGTAAAGAGTATGTTTGAAAAAGCCGGTGATCTTTCGGATGATTACGGAGAACTTATAATGGGCGGTCCATTTACAGGGAAAAGGACACAGCTGGATGCTCCTGTAATAAAAACAACCGGAGGACTAATCGCAGCCGAGTGTTATCCAAAAGGACCAGATAAGATAGGTATTCTTGTATGTGCCTGTGGGGCAGACAAAGAAAGGCTGGAAGAAATAGCAGAAAGCCTTGGCTCAAAGGTCGTCGGATGCGAATATTGCAAACAGGCACATCCGGTTAAAAATACACGCAAATGTGAAAATCCTGGTAAATGTCCGGGACAGGTGCAAAAAGTAATGGCATTAAAGAAAGCCGGAGCACAGGCAGTACTCATAAGCAATTGTACAGACTGTTCGAATACAGTAATGAGCTGTGCACCACAGCTTGGACTTCCGGTGTACCATTGTACAGATGGAGCTCTGAGGGCTGTAAATGAAAGACTTATAAGGAAATTTAACCGAATCAAGTAAGTACCAGTTTCAATTGCGAAAAGCAATAAGCAATAAGCATTCAGATCAAAGCGTATATCCTCATAGCTAATCAGCAAGGTGATTAGCTATGGCCTGAATAGTAACAGAATAGAAGTTCAATAAAAAATCACAGATAACAGATGAAATGGAGGAAGGTATATGTCAATCACAAAGGAAACATTAGAACAGCATTTGAAGGATCCGGCAATTTTCTGCTGCCGGAGACAGAAAGGATTAGTCATCAGTGCAGCTGATCTGGAGGATCCATCATTATTTGATGATATGGTAGAAGCAGGTCTTCTCACATTGAGTGATGATGGACTTACAATTGAACAGGTTTTAGGTTCGACATTGCAATGCGATGTCGAAGCACTTACTCCAATCACGAAGGATGTGTTGGATAAGGTAAATAATGTATCAGATGATACAAAGTCAGAAGCAAAACCAGAAATAAAATCAGAAATTAAGGAAGATACACCGGTTGCGCCATCACCGGTAGTAAGCACACGAGAAGGAGGAAACGGAATGATTCATATTGAGATAGGACATGCAGAAAAATTTGAGGGCTTAAGTATTGATGTGCCTGTAGCAGTAAGCGCAGGTGCACCGGCAGCCGTACCAGCCATGGAAGCTGTATCAGCCACACCGGCACCGGCTCTGGCAGTGGTTCCAACAGGAGAAAAGAAAGTAATCAGAACTTTAACTAAAAAACATATAAAGATCACAGATGCTGAGATTGGAAATGAGACATCAATAAAGGATGGAAAGATTACAATTGATGGAAGCATTGTAGAAAAAGCAATTCTGGAGGATCCGTTGTGTAAGAGCATGAAGCTTGATGTAATCCATCCAGATGAGAGACATCAGTATACAGAGACCATCATGGATGTGTGTCCAATCGCTACAAAAGTGGAAGGAGAACTTGGAAGCGGTGTTACAAAAGTAGCAGATGGCGTTGTATTCATGCTGACAGGTGTTGATGAAGACGGAGTTCAGGTTCATGAATTTGGTTCATCAGAAGGTTTCCTTGATGAAAAGATGTATTTCGGACATCCAGGATGTGCTGATGAAAATGATATTATTATCAGATGTCATGTGGTGATCCAGAGATTGTCAGGAATGACAAGACCAGGTCCGTTTGCCGCACACAAGTGTCAGGATTATGTGATCCAGGCGGTAAGAGATGAGCTGAAAAAATATGATGGAGAAGTTGTCCGTGAGGAAATCTGTGAGGATGTACGACGTCCAGGTAATCCTCGTGTAGTACTTGTAAAAGAAATCATGGGACAGGGAGCTATGCATGACAATGTAATCTGCCCTACAGAGCCATGTGGTATCTTAGGTGGCCAGAAGAATGTTGACTGTGGAAACGTACCGATCATTCTTACACCAAACCAGGTAAGAGATGGATCGATCCATGCACTCACATGTATCGGACCGGCAACAAAAGAGATGACACGCCACTACATCAGAGAGCCACTTGTAGAGGGACTTGCAGCTGATACGGAGATGGATCTTGTAGGGGTAATATTTGTAGGTTCACCACAGGTAAATGACGAGAAACTGTGGGTATCAGAGAGACTTGGTTCACTGCTTGAATCACTCGATATCGACGGATGTATCATTACAACAGAAGGATTTGGAAACAATCATATTGATTTTATCCAGCATATCGGACAGGCCGGACAAAGAGGAATCCCGGTAGTCGGCGTATCATTCTGTGCATATCAGGGGCAGCTTGTTGTGGGAAATAAATATGCTACAGCAATGGTTGAGGAGAATATGGACAAGGGTGGATTTGAGAACAATGTAGCCGGATGCTCATGCGTGACAAAAGAAGTTGCAGCGCGTGCGATCCAGATGCTTAAAAATAAAATGGCAGGCGTAGAGATCGCACCGGCTCCAAAGAAATGGAACAATGATGTCATCAATGCAAATAATAAACTTCTCGGACTTCCAGAGACAGTATTGTTAGATAATGGAACATTACACTAATTAACGGTATCAAAGGGGATAAAATACCTTTTGCTCCCGACATCACAGGATAAGGCGTAGGGGTGCTTATGAAAATAGATTATACAATTAATCCCATTCTTATGGGAGGTCTCGTAAAGGCAGTAGAAAACGGTATAGTAAAAGTTCATCTTCACGGAAGACTCGGTGTGATCGAAGTACCGTGTGAGTACATACTTGATAAGGATACAGAGATAGAAATAGGACATGATATGCAATTCTATTTCAGCTACATCCAGATCAATGAGGAGCCGTTTGACTATGATGATACAGCAATCAAAAAAGATAAGGCGTTTGAGCCATGTTTCATCGGCGGCACCATCACAGAAGTAAATGACACTGCGATAAAGGCAAAGATGATGGATGACATAGGAACTGTAGCTGTACCAAGGCGATGGGCATTTACTGATCTGCCGCTTAAAGAGGGGCAGAATGTAGAATTCTATTTCAGCCCTATGCGTATCGTAGGAAAAAAAGACATACCAGTAGAAAGTATATAGGAGGGAAACCATATGAAATTAACAACTTTAGAGGGCATGCAGTCCGAAATATTTGTACCTGTAACTCCAACTCCGGTATTTACAGAGCTGAAAAAACCACTCAGCGAGTGTAAAGTAGCATTTATCACTGCCGGTGGTATCCACAAAAAGAGTCAGATACCTTTTAATACATCAGGTGATTTCTCATATCGTACAATTGAGTTTGATACCCCTTCATCTGAACTTATGGTTACACACGGTGGGTTTGACAACTCTGATATCAACAAAGATGTAAATGCAATGTTCCCGATTGACAGACTGCATGAACTGGTAGATGAAGGCTTTATCGGTTCACTTGCAAAAGAGACATATACATTCATGGGAGGCGGCGGAAACGTCGAGAAATTCAAAAACGAGACAGGTCCTGAGATCGCAAGAAAACTGAAAGAGCAGGGCGTAGATATTGTACTTTGTACAGGTGGATGTGGAACCTGTCACAGATCTGCAACAATCGTTACAAGATGCTGTGAGGCGGCTGGTATGAGCTGTGTAGTTATTGCAGCCCTTCCTCCTATCGCCCGTCAGCAGGGAGCACCAAGGATCACAGCCCCACATGTGCCGATTGGATCAAACGCAGGAGAGCCAAACAACATCCCTATGCAGACTGCGATTGTCAAGGAGTCACTTGAGTGGGTAAGAGACTGCCCGAGCTACAACCAGATGAAAGTGCTTCCTTATGAGTACAGACACAACGTATAAATGCGGCACAGATGGTATAACACATAAAAGCATGAGATGTCAGGAGTGATTACAATGGAATTTCCAGAGACAAAAAAATATGCATATCATCTGAAGACGATCGATTCGCATACAGAAGGTGAAGCGACACGGATTGTATATGATGGATTTCCGAAGCTTCCAGGCAGCACGATGATGGAGAAAAAGAATTATCTGATAGAACACTATGACTTTCTGCGTACAGCTCTTATGTTAGAACCAAGAGGACACAGAGATATGTTCGGTGCACTGCTTACAGAACCGGTGCATGAGGAAGCTGATTATGGAGTTATCTTTATGGATTCAGGAAGTTGTCTGAATATGTGCGGACATGGAAGTATAGGTACGGCATCCATGCTTGTGGAAACAGGCATGGTGCCGGTTAAAGAGCCGTATACAGAGGTAGTCCTGGATGCTCCCAGTGGGATAATACGTACGCGCGTTCATGTAGTAGATGGCAAAGCCATAGAGGTTAGCATCTTAAACGTCCCATCTTTCCTATACAAAAAAGATCAGACAATATCTGTTCCGGGATATGGAGATATCACATATGATATATCATTCGGAGGTTCGTTTTTTGCACTGGTAGATGCCGAAAAACTGGCACTTTCTCTGAAGATAGACAATATAGATCAGATAACACAACTGGGGATGAAAATACATGACGGAGTCAACAGAACACAGAAAATAAAACATCCATATCTCGATATTACAACGGTGGATCTGGTAGAATTTTACTCGCATACGAATAATCCAAAGGCGGATATGAAAAACTGTGTCATATTTGGAGATGCACAGGCAGACAGGTCACCATGTGGAACCGGAACAAGTGCAAAGCTTGCCACGCTTTATGCAAAAGGGGAAATAGGTATAGATCAGGAATTTGTATATGAAAGCATTACGGGTTCACTTTTTAAAGGAAGAGTGAAACAGAAGGTTGATGTGAGCGGATATACAGGCATCATTCCGCAGATTACAGGAAGTGCGTGGATTACCGGATTAAATGAGTGGATTATCGATGAAAGTGATCCTCTTGGCTATGGATTTTTACTTGGTGCACAGCAGGATCATGAGGAAAATGTGCGTGAGAAGATCGTTCAGGCAGCCTGGGAGCTTTTTGAGGAAAAAGGATATGAGGCAACCGGAATTGGTGATATCACGAAACGTGCAGGGATATCAGTTGATGAATTTTATCAGTATTTTGGAGAAAAAAAGGAGCTTGAACATACACTTGGCGATCTGTTTGACAAGAAATATGCCCAGCTAATGACAAATATGAGCCCTGAATATACGAACCTCGATAAGCTTGTATTCTTAAATCAGGAGCTTTTTAAGCTGATTGAGTATCATGTGCCGCTTGAACTTACGAGCCATATCTATGTGGACACCCCGGAGGAGCGTCAGGAAATGCTGAACAAAAAGCGTTTTTATTACACGATCATACCGCAGATTATAAAAGCCGGACAGGATGAAGGCGAGATAACAGACAATGTATCTGTAGAAGAAATATTTGAGACATATGCTTCCATCGAGCGGGGCCTCATATATGACTGGTGTATCAAAAATGGAAACGGTGATCTTGTTGAAAATGGAAAAAGACTTATATTTCCGTATTTAAAATCACTTGCAGGATGACATACCCACGAAATAACTATACCACTCACTTTCTTTTCAGACATGACAAATTGTAATGACAGAAAGTATGAAGTTGTACTTTACAAATTAACGGAAATGATTATAATGAATAACAACAAAAGTCAAACGCACAGCGGACAAAGATGTCAGAAAAACATTTTAGTCCGCTGTTTTTTTATATATTTATATAGGCGTTTAGAAAAAAGGTTAGATTCCAAGGAGGACAATCATATGAAGAAGAAAATTTTAGCAACAGCATTAATAGGAACAATGGCAATGACAATGTTGGCAGGATGTGGAAGCAGTTCTTCATCAGGCAGTACATCAGATGCATCAGACAGCACAACAACATC
>CAVICC010000080.1:0-8742 GCA_963641405.1 bacterium
CTGGGAGGACAATTTTGAATTACTTTTTAATAGATTATGAAAATATCCGTTGTGAATGCTGTGAAGCAGCATCTTCCTGTGCCTTGAGAAGTCCTTTATGAAGTATAATGTCTGGTTATAACAAATATGTTTATTATGTATTTTAATTATAGAAGATCATATGCTATCATTCATATAGTGAACTTGATTCAGGCTGCATAAATCCAGCATGAATACTTATCATTTGGACTATGGAAGCCGGGATACAAGCCAAAATATAATGATTATTCAGATTGAACTAGGAGGGATATAAGCATGGGAATGACAATGACGCAGAAGATTCTTGCCGCACATGCAGGACTTGATTCTGTCAGTGCAGGACAGCTCATAGAGGCTGATCTGGACCTTGTGCTTGGAAACGACATTACCTCACCTGTAGCGATCCACGAGATCGACAAGATGAAGGTAGAGGGAGTGTTTGATAAAGATAAGATCGCACTTGTAATGGATCATTTTGTACCAAACAAAGATATTAAATCAGCAGAGCACTGCAAGTGTGTTCGTGAGTTTGCATGCAAGAATGAGATTACAAACTATTTTGACGTAGGGAAAATGGGTATCGAGCATGCACTTTTACCTGAACAGGGACTTACTGTAGCAGGAGATGTTATCATCGGTGCAGACTCACATACATGTACATATGGAGCTTTGGGAGCTTTCTCTACAGGTGTAGGAAGTACTGACATGGCTGCCGGCATGGCAACAGGAAAGGCATGGTTTAAAGTGCCTTCAGCTATCAAATTCAATATCGTAGGAAAGCCGGCAGAGTGGATCAGTGGTAAAGACGTCATTCTTCATATCATCGGTATGATCGGTGTAGACGGAGCACTTTACAAGTCTATGGAGTTCGTAGGAGAGGGTATCAAATATCTTTCAATGGACGACAGATTTACTATTGCGAACATGGCTATCGAGGCAGGTGGAAAGAACGGTATCTTCCCTGTTGATGACCTTACAAGAGAATATATGAAAGAGCATTCAAAACGCCCGTTCACAGAGTATGAGGCAGATGAGGATGCTGTTTATGATGAGGAATACACTATTGATCTTAGCACTCTTAAGTCTACAGTTTCATTCCCACATCTTCCTGACAATACACGCACTATCGATGAGGTTGGCGATGTAAAGATCGATCAGGTAGTTATCGGATCATGCACAAACGGACGTATGGATGATCTGCGCGTAGCTGCGAAGATCCTCGAGGGCAGAAAGGTAGCTTGCGGTATCAGAGTTATCGTTATCCCGGCTACACAGAAGATCTATCTTCAGGCTATGGAAGAGGGACTTCTCAAGACATTTATCGAGGCTGGTGCTATCGTAAGTACACCTACATGCGGACCTTGCCTTGGCGGATACATGGGAGTCCTTGCAGAGGGCGAGAGATGTATATCTACTACAAACCGTAACTTTGTTGGTCGTATGGGACATGTTGATTCTGAGGTTTATCTGGCAAGCCCTGCTGTTGCAGCAGCCAGTGCCATCACAGGAAAGATCTCAGGACCAAAGGATGTTATGTAAAGATTGGAGGAAGAATAATGAAAGCAGCACACGGTCGTGTATTTAAATATGGAGATAATGTCGATACAGATGTAATCATTCCTGCAAGATACTTGAATTCTTCTGATCCAAAAGAGCTTGCAACACATTGTATGGAGGATATCGACAAGGATTTTGTTAAAAATGTAAATGCCGGAGATATCATGGTAGCCAACAAGAACTTCGGATGCGGTTCTTCAAGAGAGCATGCACCGATCTCTATCAAGGCTTCAGGCATAAGCTGTGTTATCGCAGAGACTTTTGCCAGAATTTTCTACAGAAATGCCATCAATATCGGACTTCCTATCATCGAGTGTCCAGAGGCAGCAAAAGCTATCAGCGCCGGTGATGAGGTAACGGTTGATTTTGATTCTGGAATCATCACAGATGAGACTACAGGTGAGAAGTTCCAGGGACAGGCATTTCCACCATTCATGCAGAAGATCATCGACTGCGAGGGACTTGTAAATTACATTAACCAGAAATAAAGACATAAAGTAGCTATTCAGTACAGAAATATGCGGTACCGCATATTTCGTGAGAAAACGTATATTATGCAGGAGCAAGCGCCCATCAGCGTAGCTGATTTTAATGCGCTTGCGGCTCACAACTGTGAAGGTACTGAACAGTTACGACATAAATAAAACGGACTTCCTGTGATGTCGCACCATGGGAAGTCCGTTGTGGTATACTGGTGTTTTTATGTATACCGCAAAATTAAATATACGGTTGAAAACATTTTTTAATTTGTGTGGTATGGATGATCAGAACGTGTCAAGATAACTCATGTATTTTTCAGAGAGGATCACGGAGGTGTATATATCCGCATATTCCTTGCCGGTGATATTTTCGATATAGTTTTCCGGATAGTTTTTATCTATTCCGTGGGAATGAGCCAGATCAACGGCTTTATTGTATGCTATGGCAGCCTTTTCTATCGTATTGTAGGTGCCTAGTATGTAATTGCCGTTTATGTGGATGCGGGCTTTGTACTTATCGAGTCCTGCGGTCTTTACCACTGACACACCATGATATGGATTTAGTATCTCGATATTTGAGTAGCGCATATCGGTTGGGTCACCGTTCTTAAAGACATAGTCGCGGTCGCAGACTGCGTGAGGCTGTATACCATAACGGCTGAGTATCGTAACCTGCATACCGTAATCGTTGACATACAGGTGTCCCTGACGCTTCAGTATGCGGTGTCCTGAGTAATAAAACAGGTCATCTATGTCAAACTTGAGTTCGTGGGATATATCCAGATAATAGCTGAAATAGTTTTTGCGCAGATATATCGGATTGGGGATATACATGCCGTTGTCACGGAAATTGATAAGCGATACGAGCTTGTCAAAAGCTATGGCATATGTGTGATAGTAAGAGTCCTCGATAGAGTCATGGCTCTTTAATATGGCGGATGCTGTAGTGTATGCCTGGTGTGCATCAAATTCGGTTTCAAAGCTGCCGAGACTGATATGCTTGTTGCGGTATGTGATATTGGATCTGTAATAAATGGTGCCGTCTTTTTTTGTGGCGGTGTATACTCCCTGAAGCATAAGTTTGCCTTTCGTCAATAAATTTGTAATATGAGGCTTTAATTATAGCATTTTTATTATTGATTTGGGATAGAAAGTTTATTATACTGTATTTTATAAATTAGTTATAAATTGAGTGACCGGACAGCGTGTATATATGTCAAAAGCTGCGCGCCCAAAAGTTACCGCTTAGATAAAAAGAGAAATGAGGTAAAAAATGGAATTATTGTATTCAAGCACAAGAAACAGCGAAAAGAAATTTACAGCATCACAGGCTATTCTTAAGGGCCTTGCAGATGACGGAGGATTATTCGTACCTGAGTCTATCCCTGCACTTGATGTGACACTTGACCAGCTTGCAAAGATGTCTTATCAGGAGACAGCTTATGAGGTTATGAAGCTTTTCCTTACTGATTTTACAGAGGAGGAACTTAAAAACTGTATCAACAAGGCTTATGACAGCAAGTTTGACACAGACAAGATCGCTCCACTCGTAGAGGCTGACGGAGCATATTACTTAGAGCTTTTCCATGGCTCAACTATCGCTTTTAAAGATATGGCATTATCTATTCTGCCTCATTTACTTACAACATCCGCAAAGAAAAATGATGTCAAAAATGATATCGTTATCCTCACTGCTACATCAGGAGATACAGGAAAAGCTGCCATGGCAGGTTTTGCTGATGTAGAGGGCACACAGATCATCGTATTTTATCCAAAGAACGGTGTCAGCCCGATCCAGGAGAAGCAGATGCTCACTCAGAAGGGTACAAATACACATGTAGTCGGCATCCATGGCAATTTCGATCAGGCTCAGTCAGCAGTAAAGGCTATGTTCAATGACAAAGAGCTTGCAAAGACTATGGCTGATGCAGGTTTCCAGTTCTCATCTGCCAACTCTATCAATATCGGACGTCTTGTGCCACAGATCGTTTATTATGTATACGCATATGCAAAGCTCTATGCAAAGGGTGTTATCGCAGCCGATGAGAAGATCAATATCGTAGTTCCTACAGGAAACTTCGGAAATATCCTCGCTGCATTCTATGCAAAGAACATGGGACTTCCTGTTGCAAAGCTTATCTGTGCATCAAACGAGAACAAGGTACTTTACGATTTCTTCACAACAGGAGAGTACGACAAGAACAGAGAGTTCATCCTCACAAACTCACCATCCATGGATATCCTTATCTCATCAAACCTCGAGAGACTTATTTATCGTATCGCAGGAAATGATGCAGCTAAGAATGCAGAGCTTATGGAGTCACTTTCAAAGAACGGAAAGTATACTGTTACAGATGAGATGAAAGCACAGCTTGCAGATTTCTATGGCAATTACACAAGCGAGAAAGAGACAGCAGAGGTTATCAAAAAGCTCTACGAGGATACAGGATACATCATCGATACTCATACAGCAGTTGCGGCAGGAGTATACGACAAATATAAAGAGGCTACAGGTGATACTGCTACAAAGACTGTTATCGCATCTACAGCAAGCCCATTCAAGTTCACAAGAAGCGTAATGGATGCCATTGATCCAAAATACGATTCTATGACAGATTTCGAGCTTGTTGATGAGCTTTCAAAGATCGGAAAGGTTAAAGTGCCAAATGCTATCGAGGAGATCAGAGAGGCAAAGATCCTTCACGATACAGTCTGCGATGTAGATCAGATGGAAAACACAGTAAAGAAGATGCTCAATGTGCAGTAAGCTGTGAATTTATATACTGTTATGGCGGTATGTTGCTGCCATATAGATATAATCAATATCGGTTTAATGATATAAAATGGGACATCCACAAAATATGTGGGTGTCCCATTTTGGGAGAAAAGCTATATGAGAAAAATTAACTAAAAAGCTATGATAAAATGTACTGTTCCAAATGGATAAAGAACTTTTATCTTGTAGGCATTTGTGAGTGTAAGCTGTTCTCCGTCAAAATGCTCAGGAGCAGAAAGTGAAAGCTCAAGTGCCTTTTCGTTAGAGCAGTTTACTGTAAACAGACCATTGTTTAAGTTAAGAAAATCATCCAAAGAGGCCTGAACATATTCATCATATACTGAAAATGCCTCTTTGACATAGCGTGAGGCAAAATTGATCGCAGCTGCCTTATTCATGCCGATATAAGTAGAGACGGCATATTCTCCTGAGATATTCTGCTTTACACAGCAGTCAGTACAAAAACTGCTGCAAGGCTCTGCTGACAGTGGTGTAAAATCATCTCCGACAAATCGCGTAAAGCTGTTAAATAACAGCTCAATATACATTTGGTCAAGAGCAGATGGTGTGACTTTTGCAGATGCAAAAAAATGTCCGATAAGATGCTCAACGCTTTCTTTGTCCTCGAATAACATATCAAGATCGGAAATCTCGTTTTCTCCGCGGTAATCATTTATGATCTTTTCAAGAGTGGTATTGTCGATGATGCCGTTGTCTAAAAGAATCTGTCCGAGTAAAAGGAAATCAGGACTCTGGATGTTTAACAGATTTTTAACCTGTTCGTCTGTCAGATAACCCATTTCGATAGTAAGTTCACCAAATTTTTTGTCCTGATGGGTCTGTTCGACAATAACTGCGTCCACTTCAGCAGCTGTCATGAGTCCTGCATGGATAGCAAGAGTACCTAGCTTTGTATGCTTTTGTGATTTTTCTTGCAATGCTTCAAAAAGCTGATCGTTTGTGATGTAGCCTTTTGACAGGAGATAATTACCAAAAAATTGAGTATACATATTTAGTTACCCCCAACGTGTTTTTGGATAAGATCGATGACCTGATCTTTGTCGATAGGCTTCTGGATGAAATCAGAGGCACCTGCCTCAAGAGCCTTTTTAAGCTCTGACTGTGTACCAACTGATGAGGCTACAAAAATAGTTGCATCCGGATCATATGCTATGATCTCTGTGATAGCTGCATTTCCGTCCTTTACAGGCATAACGATGTCTACAAAAGTAAGATCCGGTTTGTGTTCTTTATACATATCAATTGCAAGCTGGCCGTTAGCAGCTTCAAGGATAGTCGGTGAGCCTAAAGTGCTTATAATGTCCTTTAATTGTTTTCTTGCGAGGATTGAATCATCGCAGACTAAAAATGTCAAATCTTCTATGTTCATGAATTTAAGCTCCTTCTCCAAAATGATGTTTATATTTTACTATATATGATTATAAATTTCAATACTATTAGGACTTATTTACTATATCAATTTTTGAAGGAAGAGTATATACTGTTTTGTGACAAAAAGCCTATTTGAAATGGCAGAATAAACGCAAAATATACTGACAGACAGCAGAGAAGGAGAGAATATGAGTTACAATATTATTATAGATGCGATCACACTGATACTTGGCATATACATTATCTTTGTATCGTTTCGCATGAAAAAGACTGGAAAAATTGAAAGCTCATTTCTTGCAGAAGATGAGTTAAAAAAAGTAAAGGATACAGCCGGATATATAGAGGATATGTATCCGAAGTCACTTATATTCGGAGGCGTCATCACTGCAATAAGTATCGTGGCTGTGATATCTGATTTTTTAAAGAAGATACCATACTGGTCATACATTGAGATGATAATTTTTGTACTTATCATCATATGGTTTTCAAATATGTTACGAAATGCAAGGGAAAAATTTGTTAAATAATAACATGAATTTTACATTGCAAGATGAGGAATAATAAAGTATAATAAAGACACGAAGAAACCTGAAATGTTCGACAATCCTGTATATTTAGAACCTACATTTACTTTAAACGGGATTCCTATATGAGCTGTTGGATGTCAGGCCGCCATTTGCAGCGGAAGGCAGAAGCCAGACTGCGGTTACCCACCTAGCATGCGCGCTAGGAGTCTAAATTGCAGGAACCGGCATTTTGGGTGTCTTACAAAAGAATGTATAAGCACAAAAGAGTTGATTATATACAGATGATAAAGGGAGCTGTTTTTGCAGCTCCCTTGTTTTTACTGTATAGGAATTACGTTGCAATTTATTATACTGCAAAAGCATATATAGATTTATATGACATATATGATATATATGATATATATGGAGAAAAAGATGAATTTGCCTATAGAATTTGAGAAAAAGATGAAGGATTTCCTCGGGGATGAATGGGAGGATTTCTTATACAGCTATGACAATAACCGGTTTCAGGCACTTCGATTTAATACACTTAAAGTCGGAAAAAATGAAAGTGTTGATATCGAGATCACAAAGATAATGGAAAAGCTCGGCATGCCGATGGACAAGAAGGTTACGTGGGCGAGGGATGCCTATTATTATGATGAGGACAAACGTCCGGGAAAGCATCCATATCATGAGATGGGACTTTACTATATTCAGGAGCCTAGTGCAATGTCTGCGGCAGCACTTCTGGCACCAAAGCCGGGGATGAAAGTGCTTGATCTGTGTGCGGCACCGGGAGGCAAGAGCACGCAGCTTTCTACATATTTAGGAGATAGCGGGCTTCTTGTATCGAATGAAATTAATACGCAAAGAAGCAGGATATTATCGCAGAATATAGAGCGCATGGGAATAAAAAACGCAGTCGTGACAAATGAGGACAGCTTTACGCTTGCAGCGCATTTTCCTAACTTTTTCCATGCGATACAGGTGGATGCACCGTGCTCTGGCGAGGGAATGTTCAGAAAACTTCCAGAGGCGGTAAACGAGTGGAGTCCCCAAAATGTAGCAATATGTGCTGCGCGCCAGAAGGAGATACTTGACAATGCAGCGACCATGCTTAAAGCCGGTGGCACTATAGTCTACAGCACCTGCACATTCTCAAAAGAGGAAAATGAGGATGTTATAGAATACTTTTTGCAGGAACATCCTGATTTTACAGTCGAGAAGATGGAGCGTTTCTGGCCGCATAAGCAGGATGGCGAGGGGCATTTTGTTGCAAAGCTCGTAAGGAGAGGAGAACTTCTGTTAGAGGAAGTATCCACACAGGATAAAGCAAAAGTTTTAGCAGAAGATACGATAGAAAAAAGAAAATCTTCCGGTAAAAAAGAAAATAAGAAAAACAAAAGATCAGGCAAAAAAGATGCCGGTGGAATTTCAAAAGAGAACATGGGGCTTTTAAAAGAGTTTCTTGATACAACACTTACAGATCACATGGCAGAATGGATCTTAAACGGAAAGCTTGTGATGTTTGGTGACCAGCTTTACCGTCTGCCGGACATAGATGTGAATCTGGGTGGCATTAAAGTACAAAGAGCAGGACTTCACATAGGAGAGTTCAAGAAGAACCGTTTTGAGCCTTCACATTCACTTGCGCTGGCACTTAAAAGGAGTGAGGCAGAAAACACGGTGGAGCTTACCTGTGATGACCCGCAGACAAACGGATTTTTCAACGGACAGTCCATTATGATGTCTAAAGAGCAGGCTGATAAATGCAAAAAAGGCTGGGTACTTGTATGCGTGGACGGGTACCCTGCCGGCTGGGGCAAGGTGAGCGGAACACAGGTAAAGAATCATTATCCTAAGGGATTGCGCAATAAAATTTAAAAAAGTAAACAAAAAACAGTAAAACGTTTTAGTGAGTATTAACAAAAATAATTATAGTTTACTATAATTATTTCAGACTGTAGACAAAGTCCGAGGCGAAAGCCTCGGATTTTTTGCATTTCAGAAT
>CAVICC010000081.1:0-8739 GCA_963641405.1 bacterium
GCTGATTCTAATGCGCTTGCGGCTCGCAACTGTGAAGGTACTGAACAGTTACGAAAATAGTAGAATACAGGAAGTGAAAAATATGTCATATTATATAGCAGAAGGCGCGGTAGTACAAGGACAGGTATCATTAGGGGATGGCGCAAGCGTCTGGTACAATGCGACGGTCAGAGGCGATTCAGAGCCTATAGAGATCGGAAAAAACTCAAATATACAGGATAATGCGGTGGTTCATGTGGATCTGTCGCACAAGGTTGTGATCGGTGAAAATGTCACAATAGGGCATAGCGCGATAATTCATGGGTGTACTATCGGAGATAATACACTTATAGGAATGGGAGCTATCATACTAAATGGTGCAAAGATAGGCAGAGACTGCATAATTGGTGCAGGCGCGCTTGTAACTCAGGGGACTCAGATACCTGATGGCAGCCTTGCATTTGGAAATCCGGCAAAGATCAGGCGTATGCTGACAGAAGAGGAAATCACTGATAATCACAGGAATGCGATGCATTATGTGGAGATTGCCGGCAAGTCATTGGACAAGTACGAGTAAAAATTATTAAAGATCGAGCAGTAAAAGTATTATTGCAAAAAAATAAGGAGCATGAAGTTCTACTTTGACAGTATGGTGCAGGATAATGATATTGTGTTTGATTATAAGATACATAGCGGTATCGGCGATAAATTAAATGCTATTGCGCTGCTTGAGATACTTGGATATCCAAGGACGATAGTGGAGCAGACAAGGATAATTCAGAGGTGAAAGACTAAAATGGAAGTCTTGAACGGCTTGCAATAGTTGGAACTTCCGGAAGCAATTAATACAATATGGTATTAAAAATTATGGGATAACGGAAGTATTGTTGATCTGAAAAAAGGCAATACAGAAATCTGCGCAGAGTTTATTCAGAAAGCAGTAGGCGGTGATCTTTTTGAGGTTGAGATTGTAAATGATTATTCAAAGGATTATCATAAATGTACAGAGGAAGCAAGTCAGGGATTAAAGGAAAATGCAAGACCGGAACTGAAGAAATATCTGGATGATATTTCAGATTATGATAATATTTTCGTTTGCGGTCCATGTTGGTGGGGAACATATCCGGTGGCAGTGTTTACACAGCTTGAGAGACTTGACTTTACAGGAAAGAAAGTGATGCCGCTCATGACACACGAAGGAAGCGGACTTGGAAACAGTGAGCGTGATCTCAGAAAAATCTGTAAGGGTGCAACATTTGGTTCGGGCATTGCAATTCATGGTGCGGACGCAGCAAAAGCAGAAGCTACAGTGGCTTCATGGGCAAAGAAAAATGTTGATTAAATGCAATAGAAGTTTATTTTTAATGAGCTGAAACAAGACTATAAATATTTTACCATATCAAATATGCCGATTGCATCAAGTCAGTACTGGAATTCAATCCATGGCAGGATACAGGGAGAGGCTCAGATGGACGAAGAAGGAAAACAGACGATGCGCGTACTTGCAAGGAATATGGTATTTCTGATGAAAAGTATCGCATTAGGAAAAGAAAAATTTGGTTTGCCGGAAACGGAGGAGAGAGTTGCAACACACTTTATCCGGTAGATATGATGGTGATAAAAAGTATCGCTGTAGGAACGGGTTTGTTATACTGATTTCGCTGAATATGAAGTAATATATTTAATTACGGCGTTTGAAAAAAAGAGTCAGGAAAATCTTACAGATGAGGAAAAGAGCGTTTTAAAGAAATTAGTTAAAGCGTTGAAAGAGGAAGCAGCTAAAAATAGGAGGTGATTTCTATGAGTTCACTATTTGAGGATTTAAAAGAAGGACTCGAGGAAGCTATATCGTATGAGAAAGGATCTGGAGAGGCTAAAGTAAAAACATACATGATTTTGCCTATCAGAGAGTATAGTGGAGCGGAAATACGTGATATCAGGAAAAAGGCAGGGATGACTCAAAGTGTATTTGCTTCATATATGGGAGTTTCAATTAAGACTGTGGAAGCATGGGAAGGTGGTAGAACCCATCCGACAGGACCGGTATTCAGGCTTTTAGATATTCTTTCTGAAAGCGAAGAAATGGAATATATTGTTGCTAAATAAGTACAGAAATGGACAGTAGATTATCTGTCCATTTTTACAATACAGAATTATGAAAAGTTACGATATTATTGATGCTGCTTTATGGGCGGTCATTGCAGCGAACAGATGAAAAAACGAAAATCGCTTGGAAATTGTCCGGTATCATGATCTGTCTACCTACCTTGTGATTATTAGGAGAATAAAGTATAATATATTTTATGAAACTTTTATGGAGGAATTTACATGGGTAGTTATCTGAATCCGCGAAATTTTTCTTTTCGGGGAAGCCTTCGTTCTAAAATTTATGTAGACAAAAGTGAATTGATTGCAAAAACAAACGAAGCTCTTTGTACAGAACAGAAGTATATCTGTGTGAGTCGTCCGAGAAGATTTAGAAAATCAATGGCAGCAAATATGCTTGCGGCATATTATGACCAGAGTGAAAATACAGAAGAATTATTTTGTAATCTTGCGATCAGCAAGGACAAATCATATAAAGAGAATCTGAATCAATATGATGTGATCAAAATTAATATGCAGGAATTTTTGAGTATGTCAGGAACATATTGGAACCAGACAGAAACGTATGAGGCATTAAAGATTTATATTCAGATGGACATGGATGGTTTAAAAGATTCCGTGGTTCAAATGCCTGTAGGTGATGCTGTTATCTATTCTTCAGTATAATGATGAAAATTCGCTTAGCTGCACAATTAATCTTGCATTTTATTTTGCACGGGAATATTATTCAATCGTGCGGGAATTGCCGACCGGAAAAGGCTTCGCGGATATATGCATGATTCCAAGAAAAGAATATTTGAATAAGCCGGCAGTGGTAATTGAATTAAAATGGGACAAGAGTGCGATTGAGGTTATGAAAAAATAGAAAATACGGAATGTAAAAAATGGTGGTGAAAAATGAAGATATACATAGATTTTGATGACGTAATATGTGAAACAGCAAAATATTTTACAAAGATAGCAAAGGAATTGTTTGGCATTGATCTGCCATACCAACAGGTTCAGTTTTTTAACTTACAGAAAACATTCGATCTAAATGATGAGCAGTATGACCGGTTAATGGAAGCAGGACATCTGCCGGAAAATTTATTAAGCTATGAGGAAACCCCAGGGGCTTCGGAGACGATCAATAAATGGGTTGATGAAGGTCATGAGGTTTCTGTTATTACAGGAAGACCTTTTAATTCGTATGAGCCATCGAGAAAATGGCTGGATCAGCATGGACTTGAGAGAGTTCCACTTTTTTGTGTAGATAAATATGGGCGTGAAACATTCGTACAGGATTTTACGTATAACATGACTTTGGAACAGCTTTACGGCATGACATTCGATTTTGCCGTAGAGGACTCACCGGCTGCATTTGAGCACGTCATGCATTTTGATAATTGCAAGGTGGCAGTATTTGACCGCCCATGGAATAAAGGTGCAGAATTTCCAAATGATAATTTCGTCAGGTGTAAGAATTGGAAGGAAATAGATGCATTTATTTTACATAGAATTTTCAAAGCACAGATAGTGTAATTTACACAACTTAAATAAAATATTTACATAATTAATGCATTTGTCAAAATATTTAGAACTATCAAAAATAGCTACATAAGAAAAAGCAAATAGGAGCACACAGATATGAAGAAATTAGAAGAATGTTACACCAACAGAGAACTGTCGTGGCTTCAGTTCAACGAGCGAGTATTAAACGAGGCCGGAAATCCGAGAGTACCGCTGGCAGAGAGGCTCACCTTCGCATCAATCTACCAGACAAACCTTGACGAGTTTTTCATGGTCAGAGTCGGAACACTTATGATGCAGATGAATTCAAAAGAAAAAGTCCGTGAAAATAAAACAAAGATGACCAGTGAGGAGCAGGTGGCTGCAATACTTGACAGAGTCTGTACTCTTGAGAAGAAAAAGGCAAAGATCTATGAACAGCTCATGGGTGAACTTGAGCCAAAAGGCATCAGGATAATTAATTTTAATAAGCTCTCTAAAGAAGAGGGTGATCTGCTTGAGAGATATTTTGATGCGCATATTGCACCATTTCTTTCTCCAATGATCATAGGAAAACAGCAGCCGTTTCCGTTTTTAGCAAATAAACAGCTCTATGCGATCGTGCTCCTTACTTCCGCAAAGGGCAAAAAGAAAACCGGAATAGTACCATGTTCAAACAGCGTGTTCAAACGCCTTATAGAGATACCTACAAGACCGGGATGTTTCATGCTTTCGGAGGAACTTATACTTCATTTCATCTCAAAGCTGTATCCGAAATATGTGATCCGCGAGAAATCGATCATGCGTGTCACAAGAAATGCCGATATTGACGCGCAGGATATGTATGATGAGGACATGGATTACCGTAACATGATGGAGGAACTTATCAAAAAGAGGGTACGCCTCGATCCTGTAAGGGTAGAACTCAGCAGAAAGATCAATTCAAAAGCCATTGATGAGTTGTCATGTTTCCTTGAAATAGGAAAGAAACATATCATAAATGTAAAAACACCGCTTGACCTTTCCTTTGTATTCCAGCTCCAGAGCTATCTAAGAGACAAGCCGGAACTGTTCTTTGATAAGCGTACACCGCGAGATACACCGGAGCTTTCGCTAAAGGAGAATATACTAGATCAGGTCGAAAAAAAGGATGTGCTCTTATCATATCCGTTCGAGAGCATGAAGCCGTTTATAAAGATGTTAAATGATGCGGCAGAAGATCCGGATGTTGTCTCTATTAAAATGACACTTTACCGCGTAGCTGACAGGAGCAAGATCATAGAAGCCTTAATAGAAGCCGCTGAAAATGGCAAGGAGGTCATCGTGCTTGTTGAGCTTCGTGCGAGGTTTGACGAAGCTAACAATATAGAGATGTCGCATCGTCTTGAGGATGCCGGATGCCAGATACTATATGGACTTGGAGAATACAAAGTTCATTCAAAACTTTGTCTTATTACAAAGAAAAAAGGCGATGGATTTGAATATATTACACAGGTCGGAACAGGAAATTATAATGAGAAGACTTCAACACTATATACAGACCTCTCGCTTATGACAGCAGACCAGCAGATCGGTGATGATGCAGCGAAAGTATTTATGGCACTGCAAAAAGGCGAGACTATTGAAGATGGCGAAGTTACAGAACTTCTCGTGGCACCGAACAGTCTGCAAAATAGGGTGGTGGATATGATAGATGAGCAGATTGCTGCAAAACAAGCTGGAAAAGAAGCCTATATAGGAATAAAGATCAATTCGCTAACCGATAAAGTGCTTATCGACAAGCTTATAGATGCCTCAAAGGCAGGGGTAAAGATAGAGCTTATTGTAAGAGGTATATGTTGTCTGAAACCGCAGGTTGAGGGCCTGACAGACAATATTCGCGTCATAAGTGTTGTAGGAAGATATCTTGAGCATTCCCGTATTTATCGTTTCGGTGAGGGCGAGAACGAGAAAATCTATATTGCGTCGGCTGATTTTATGACCAGAAATACTATTAAGCGAGTAGAAGTTGCGGCTCCTGTACACGATGTGCATGCAAGAGAGAAAATCCGCCATATCTTCAACACTATCATGATTGATGATGAAAAGGGTAAGGAACAAAGATATGATGGAGAATATGTGGACCGCAAAATAAACAGCATTCCGGTTGATTCGCAGGCACAGTTTTTTAATGAAGCATATCAGAATACCGAAAAAAGAGCTGAGTAAGCAACTACATCACATTGATATATAAAAAATCCCGCAGTTCATAGAGCTGCGGGATTTTTTATATACATACATTAATTAAACTTAAATTAAGAATTAAAACACCATAATTAATTAAAAATTAAGTGAAATAAACAACTTTTTTATGTGCAAAATGTATAAAAACGGCAAATGATTAATGTGATAATCGCCGAAATGGCGCAAAACATCCGAAAAGACTTGCAAAACACTACTTTACGCGTTAGAATTAAATCAAGCTAAAAAGCTATTAAAAAACTAATTAAACTTATTTAAATGGAGGGAAACAATATGAAAAAGCAAAAGCTAGTTAGTATTGGACTTGTCGCAGCAATGGCAGCATCACTTACAGCATGCGGCGGAAATGGTGGCTCTGGTGACAGTCAGACAAGCACAAACAAAGACGTTCCTGAGTTTAACTCATTAAACGTTGGAGAGGATTACACAGATCTTAAAGCTGACATCAAGATCCTCACAAACAGAACTGATATCTGTGATACAACCTATGCAGAATATGCTAAAGAGTTCCAGAAACTCTATCCGAATATCAATGTTACATACGAAGGAATCACAGATTACGCAGAGACAGTTACACTTAGACTTACAAACGGTGACTGGGGCGATATCTGCTTCATCCCTGATACAGTAGATAAGAGTGAGTTTTCTAACTACTTTACTCCGTTAGGAGACTACGACACATTAAATGAGAAATACAACTACGTTACAGAGAAAACATACAATGATGTAGTTTACGGAATTCCAAATGGTGGTACAGCCGGTGGAATTGCTTACAACAAAGCAGTATTTAAGGAGGCTGGTATCACAACACTTCCAACAACTCCTGATGAGTTCTTAGAGGATCTTAAGATTATTAAAGAAAAGACAGATGCTATTCCTCTTTATACAAACTTCTCAGCAGGCTGGACAATGGGTGCATGGAATGATTATGTAGGAATTGCTTCAAACGGAGATGCTGATTACAAGAATAACGGACTTCTTCATCAGAAAGATCCTTTCACAAAGAATGATGAGAACAGTGGACCATACGCAGTTTACTATACACTTTACAATGCGGTAGCTGACAAACTTGTCGAGGAAGATCCTGCATCTTCTGATTGGGAGTCATCTAAGAAGATGATAAACGATGGAGAGATCGCAACAATGGTACTTGGCTCATGGTGTGTACAGCAGTTTAAGGATGCAGGCGATCATCCGGATGATATCGGATACATGCCATTCCCTATCTCAGTAAACGGAACACAGTACGCAGCAGCAGGTGGTAACTACGCATACGCAGTAAATAAAGAGTCAAGCACAGATAATCAGATTGCATCAATGCTTTACATCAAATGGCTTCTCGAAGATTCAACAATCTTTGAGGATGAGGGAAGTATCCCATCACTTAAGGGTGAGGAACTTCCAGATGCGCTTGCTGAATTCAAGGGAGTAGACCTTCTTTCTGACAATGCAGCAGTTTCTGGCGAGGAAGATCTTCTTGATACATTAAAGAATGATTCAGAGGTATTAAGCGGAAATGATCCTGTATGTGAGGTTCTTGAGGGCGCACTTTACGGCACATCTTCTCTTGATGACATCATGAATGAGTGGAATGAGAAGTGGACAGCAGCTCAGGAATCAAACGGAGTAGAGATTAAATAATTAAGTAATACATAAACAACCGGATGTAAAAGGCAGTAACTTGAAAAAGGAGGCTGCCTTTTTCATCAAAGGGGTTATGAAAGGAGCTATTTATGAGTAATCCGGCTACAACAGCAGAGAAAAAATCATTTGGTGAATGGTTCAGAAGCAGAAAGGTACAGAAGCGTCTCCTTATTGGAACGTTCATGTTGGTGCCACTTTTACTGTTACTTACATTTACGTATATCCCATTTGCAAAAATGGTTCAGTTTAGTTTTTATGATATGAAATACCTTGGACCTAGAAAATGGGTTGGTATTCAGAATTATATAAATGTTTTTAAAAGGTCAGATATTTTTGGTTCACTTTTCATCAGTGTTTATTACATGGTAGGTGCAGTTATACAGCTTGCACTGGCACTGTTTTTTGCAACACTGTTTGTATTTAAAGTAAAAGGGGAGTCTTTCTTCAAGGCAACAATGTTTTTTCCATACCTGATCTGTGGTATTGCAGTCGGCTTTATTTTTAAATTCTTCTATCAGAGAGGCATGGTTTTAGATACTATTCTTCAGCTTTTTGGAATGAATATAGACAATATACCTCTTTGGCTACAGGACCAGAAAATCAACAACTGGTCACTGGTAGCAACATCTGTATGGAGATATACAGGTCAGAACATGGTATTGTTCCTCGGAGCAATGATGTCCGTAGACACGGATCTTTATGAGGCGGCATCACTTGACGGTGCAAACAGATGGCAGCAGTTTAAATATATTATCCTGCCAAGTATCAAATCAATCGTAGTACTTAACCTGGTTCTTTCAATCAGTGGATCGCTGAGTGCGTTCGAGCCACCATACGTTATCACAAATGGTCGAATGGGAACAGGTACATATTTCGTAATTATGAACAGACTGGCACATGAGAACCAGAAAGTTGGTCTTGCAAGTGCCATGGCTATTGTGCTTCTTGTAATCATCATAGTGGTTACGATCGCACAGAAACTCTTCTTCAAATATGCATTTAACGATGGCACAGCAGATGAGTCAAAAGCAGCAGTAAGAAGAAGAAAAAGAGCTGAAAAGGCAGCTAAAAAGGAGGCGCGTGTAAATGGTAGCAAATAAGATAAAATCAATTATATTTGAGATCTTCAAATATGTATCGCTTATAATCGCTGCACTTGTAGCGCTTGTGCCTATTGTAGTCTGCATTTTTACAGCATTTAAGACAAACGACGAATACGCTAATTCGACAGTTCTTGAACTTCCAAAGACATTTGCTTATTTTGAAAACTTCAAGATAGCA
>CAVICC010000082.1:0-8725 GCA_963641405.1 bacterium
TAATAGGGACAAATAAATCTAAAAGGGTTATTTGTCCCTTATTTATCTTTGAATTCCTACAGCCTCTTAGCTGCGAAGTACCTGCGTAATATATGTCAGTGGGGTGTTTTGGTGGTTTCGTCCGTATAGCCATAGTTACTAATTTGTTTTTTTCGATCCCTTTTTGCGTGCAAGCAATCTCTCAACATGCAGCGGTTTCCCCTGTATAGCCTGCACCTTCAATCTGTTCTCCTCATTGAAACCAACAAGAATATTGTGATTAGCCTCAGCCAGATAATCAATGATACCATCTATATCAGACTTTGTATTTTTCGGACAATGAATATAAATATGCTTGTTCGCGGAAATATGCAGTGTATACGAAATACTGAAATGGTACCACAGGAATTTGTGCAGCGTAGAGTATTTGTATATCCATAATATTTCCTTGATAGGCACGATGGCATTGCCATACGGTGATGTCATGATAAAATAATGCTCCGTGATAAACATATCCTCGGTAGCAAGCTGTGGCAGTGTGGCAAGCTCTTCCTCAGCTTCGGCAAGCATTTTTCGGGCATTACCAAATACGATAAGGTTCTGACATACCGGTGCGAGTACAGGAAAAAAGATATATAGTGTATAGAGTATCAGACTTATTACAGCATATATCAGGGTTCCAAAATAAAATGCAAACATAAGTATAGTAGTCTTAAGATGATATTCCGGCTCGTTTAGGTAATAGCTGGAAACTGTATCAGCCAAACCGGTTTCGTCCCAGTTAAGATCAGCCGACAGACTTATGATAAACTTCGTGTAAGTGTCCTTTCCCTTTACGATCTTTCCGACCACAGACAGCTTTTCTATGGCAGGAAGACCTTCCTCACAGGTAGATGGCGCAAGCAGTACGATGGAGCAGCGTCCGTCACGCATGCAGTAATAGTAGTAGCCTTTTATGTCATTGCCGACTTTGCTTGTGTATCCGGTAAAATAAAGATTGCTTAAGTCGGTGCGCACATACCGGTCAGAGTCCTTGTATGCAGTTTCAAAGCTCTCAGAATTGTTTATTTTGACAGGCGACAGGATATCACCGAGCGAAAATGTAAACCATAATATAGCAAGTATTATGATGTACACGATCGGTGAAAAAAGCCGTCTCTTGTAAAAAGCTTTGATGTTTCTTGTTATATAGTGTTCGTAATTATCAATCATATGCTTAGTATAAAGGTTTTTGTGAGCTATATCAACCTTGATTTTATGCTGATAAATTGTTATCATTACGAGTGAAAATATCCACGTATTGTGTGATATGTGAAGTAAAGAAGATGAGATGTAATTATTCCGTGCAGAAATAGGTGGCTTCATAGCTGTGAGGTACTGAATGGTTACGATGAGGTTAATATGGAAGCATATACAAGTTTTGCCCAGGTGTATGATATATTCATGGACAACGTCCCATACACGAAATGGAGCAGATATATAGTTGAAAAGCTGCATACAAACGGCATAGACAGTGGATATGTGGTGGATCTTGGCTGTGGAACGGGAAAGATGACCACTATGCTTGCCGATGCCGGTTATGATATGATAGGCATTGACAATTCAATGGACATGCTTGGAATTGCCCTTGAAAAAGAGGATGACAGGATACTCTATCTCATGCAGGATATGAGAGAGTTCGAAACAGGCGAGAAAGTAAAAGCGATAATAAGCGCGTGCGACAGCATAAATTATATAATGGAGCCGGATGATCTGGCGGCTGTTTTTGAATGTGTTAAGAGCAATCTCGAAAGTGGAGGCATTTTCATATTTGATATCAATACTCCATACAAATACGAGGTTTTGATGGCTGACAACACAATAGCCGAAAACCGGGATGAAAGCAGCTTCATATGGGAAAACTACTATGATGTGGATGAAAAGGTCAATGAATACGATCTGACGCTTTTTATCAGGGAGACATCAGAGGATGAGGATGATCTGTATAGGAAATTCGAGGAAACTCATTTCCAGAGGTGTTATGAGCTTTCTGAGATAAAGCAGCTTATTTCCGAAGCAGGACTTGTATTTGATGCGATGTATGATGCGTATACGGACGAACCTGTAAAAGAGGATAGTGAGAAAGTTACTATCATCGTGCACAAACCATGAGAAGAAACATGAAAAAGAGTATGATTTTGCGTCATGATGTATATGATATATAGATAAGATGCAGATGAAAGTATAAATAAGATATAAGAAAAGATGTAACTATTCAGTACAGAAATATGCGGTACCGCATATTTCGTAAGAAAAAGTATATTATGTAGGAGCAAGCGCCCATCAGCGAAGCTGATTCTAATGCGCTTGCGGCTCGCAACTGTGAAGGTACTGAACAGTTACGAAAAGATAAGTAAAATAAGAGAGGTACAATATGTCAGATTATATAGTAAGAGCAACAGCGGCAGATGCCAATATCAGAGCATTTGCCATAACATCAAAGGAAATGGTAGAGGCAGCCAGAGAGCATCATCAGACCACACCTGTCATGACAGCAGCACTTGGAAGACTTCTTTCGGGAGGAGCCATGATGGGAGCAATGATGAAGGGCGATAAAGACCTTATCACACTTCAGATACAGTGCAGCGGTCCTGCAAAGGGACTTACAGTTACGGCAGATGCATACGGCAATGTAAAAGGTTTTGCGGTAAATCCACAGGTAGAGCTTCCGCTCAATGCACAGGGCAAGCTCGATGTGGGCGGAGCATTAGACCTTGGAATACTTACAGTCATAAAGGATATGGGACTTAAAGAGCCTTATTCAGGACAGTGTGAGCTTAAGACAGGTGAGATCGCAGAGGATCTGACATATTATTTTGCCACATCTGAGCAGATCCCATCAGCAGTAGGTCTTGGAGTGCTTGTTGATAAAGACCAGAGCGTAAAACAGGCAGGTGGATTTATCATCCAGCTTATGCCATTTACACCGGATGAGGTGGTTGATGCACTTGAAAAGAAGATACAGCAGATAGATTCGGTTACACAGATGCTTGACAGAGGTCTTACACCGGAGCAGATACTTGAGGAAATACTTGGAGATTTCGGTTTTGAGATCACAGACCGCACAGAGACACGTTTCCACTGTGACTGTTCAAAGGAGCGTGTGAGCAGAGCACTTTCTACTCTCAGTAAAAAAGATCTTGACAGCATCATAGCAGACGGAGAAAACATCGAGGTAAAATGTCAGTTCTGCAATACTGCATATGAGTTTACCGTGGATGAGTTAAAGGAGATGTGATAATTGAAGGACGGATATATAAAGGTCGCAGCAGCGACACCAAAGGTAAAGGTTGCAGATACTGTATACAATGGACAGCTTATCAGAGATCTCATGAAAGAGTGTACTGACAACGGAGCAAAGGTTGTGGTTTTCCCGGAGCTTTGCATCACGGGATACACCTGTCAGGATCTTTTCTGGCAGGATAAGCTTATCAGATCGGCAGAGGCAGAGCTTATAGAGATAGCTGATTACAGCAGGGAGCTTGACGGCATATTTTTCATAGGACTTCCATATGAGATAAACGGCATGCTCTACAATGTGGCGGCAGTTGTATCGCGCGGAGAAGTGCTTGCTCTGGTGCCAAAGACATTTTTGCCGAATTACAATGAGTTTTATGAGGCAAGACATTTTGTATCTGGCGAGAATTTAAGTGCTTATGTGACACTTTCAAACGGACAGCAGGTGCCGGTGGATACTGATTTTATATTCAGTTGTAAGCAGATGCCAAAGCTTAAGATAGCAGTGGAGCTTTGTGAGGATCTGTGGACACCAAACCCTCCAAGTATCAGACATGCCATGTCAGGAGCCACGGTGATAGTCAACCTCTCAGCATCAGACGAGGTGACAGGCAAAGCCATATACCGCAGGGAACTGGTAAGCGGACAGTCAGCAAGACTTATCTGTGGATATATCTATACATCAGCGGGAAATGGGGAGTCCACACAGGATGTGGTCTACTCAGGTCACAATCTTATCTGTGAAAACGGAAATGTCCTTGCTGAGTCAAAACGTTTTACCAATGAGACTATATACAGCGAGTTTGATGTGGAAAGGATAGAGACTGAGAGACGCAGGATGACCACATTTGTCGTGGAGGATGATCACAGATGGGCTGAGTTTAATCTGGAAGAGACAGCTACAGATCTCACACGATATGTCAATCCATCACCTTTCGTGCCTTCCGATAAGGCTGACAGGGACAGACGTTGTGATGAGATCCTTATGATACAGGCGATGGGACTTAAAAAGAGACTTGAGCATACTAATTGCAAGACAGCAGTTATCGGTATTTCAGGAGGTCTTGATTCCACACTGGCACTGCTCGTTACAGTAAGGGCATTTGACCTTTTGGGAAAGGATCACAAGGATATCGCGGCTGTTACGATGCCTGGCTTTGGAACTACCGACCGCACCTATGACAATGCGGTAAATCTCATAAAGTGTCTTGGTGCGACATTTATTGAGGTGGATATAAAGGATGCTGTAAACATACATTTCCGCGATATAGGACAGGATCCTTCTGTGCATGATGTGACTTATGAGAACGGACAGGCGCGTGAGCGCACACAGATACTCATGGACATCGCAAACAAGGAAAACGGAATGGTCATCGGTACCGGTGATCTGTCAGAGCTGGCACTCGGCTGGGCTACCTACAACGGAGATCATATGTCCATGTATGCCGTAAACGCATCGGTTCCTAAGACTCTGGTGCGCCATCTGGTAAAATACTATGCAGATACCTGCGGCAGAAAGCTGCTTGAGAAAACACTTTTGGATGTGCTTGATACACCTGTTTCGCCTGAACTTTTGCCGCCTGAAAACGGTAAGATCTCACAGAAAACAGAGGATCTCGTAGGACCTTACGAGCTGCATGACTTCTTCCTTTACAATATGCTGCGCTGCGGGTATGCTCCTGCAAAGGTTTACCGCCTTGCAAAGATAGCATTTGAGGGAAAATATGAGGATGAGTTCATACTCAAATGGCTTAAGAATTTCTACCGCAGATTTTTTGCACAGCAGTTCAAGCGTTCATGTCTGCCGGATGGACCAAAGGTTGGAACTGTTGCGGTTTCGCCTAGAGGAGATCTTCGTATGCCGTCTGATGCGTGTGGACGCATTTGGATGGATGAAGTAAACGGACTGGAATAATTTTTATATTTTTAATCAATTTAGATCCCGGTGCATTGCATCGGGATTTATTTGATGGATTGTAACTATTCAGTACAGAAATATGCGGTACCGCATATTTCGTAAGAAAAAGTATATTATGTAGGAGCAAGCGCCCATCAGCGAAGCTGATTCTAATGCGCTTGCGGCTCGCAACTGTGAAGGTACTGAACAGTTACGATGGATTTTACAACTATGACACAACTTAATGATACACTAGTTGTAAATAATAATTGGCAGCAGTATGCAAAAAGGAGCAGCACATGACAAGTATACTCATCGTGGAAGATGACAAAGATATAAACAATCTGATATATAAGACGCTGAAAACCGAGGGCTATCAATGCGACAGTGCCTTAGACGGCAAGGCGGGAGCAGACAAGATCGAGCAGAATGAGTATGACCTTATACTGCTTGATCTGATGCTGCCTGAGATAAACGGTTATGAACTACTCGACTATGTCAGGGGAATATGCGATACTCCGGTCATTATAATATCTGCGATGGGACAGGTGGATGATCGGATACGCGGACTTCGCATGGGCGCAGATGATTACATATGTAAACCGTTTCAGATAGGAGAGCTGCTTGCAAGAGTGGAAACTGTGCTAAGGCGCACACAGCGTGCCGCGGCACGTCTTGAGATAGAGGATGTGACAATAGATCCAAGATCACATACGGTGACAAAGGCTGGTGGGCCGATAGATCTTACGGTAAAAGAATTTAATCTGCTCTATGAGCTTATGAAAAATAAGAATGTAGCTTTAAGCAGGAGAAGACTTTATGAGCTTGTGTGGCAGGAAGAGTATACAGGAGAGACGAGGACACTCGATTCGCATATACAGAGGTTAAGAAGAAAGCTCGACTGGAACGATAAGATAGTCACTGTTTTCAGGATAGGCTATCGTCTGGAGGTTCACGAATGAAATTTTTCTACAAGATGTTTCTAGGCATGACTGCGATCCTTGCGGCTGCACCTGGAGTGGTGGAATACGCAACGGTATCATACACGCTCGAGCATGCCATACAGCGTGAGCAGGAAAGCGCACTTTCACAGCATCAGATGGTAAAATACTCGATCGAGACAGTCATCCTCAATATGAACGGTGATAATGTGGAGAGTGAGCTTTCAGATATGATGTCGCAGTCGGCAAAGTCTCTGGTGGGAGATGATGGAGGCATATATCTGGCAGATACGGATGGTTCGGACACGTACATTGACGCATGTAACTGTCCGGTAGATGATACGAACATAAGTGATGGGGAACTTACTTACAGTATTGTGTCGGATAGCAATAATGAAAACGCTGCCCAGAATAGCAGTGAGAGTAATAGAAATACTAATACTAATACTAATGGCAACACTGATACCAATACTAACATTAATACCAACAAATACATTCATGTCATAAGCAATTTTATGCTGGATGACAACAAGTACACCCTGCTTACGGAAAAAGATGTTACGGCTGTTTTTAATGAGTCAAAGGAGCTGCAGCACAGATGTGGCATATATTATGTGGTGATACTTGGTGTGGGTATGGCTGTCATACTTGTGCTGTCATGGATGATCACAAAACCGCTTGCCAGATTGACCGCCACAACAGGGAAATTTGCCGAGGGCGATTACAAGGCAAGAAGCGATGTAAAGACCCAGGATGAGATAGGAGAGCTTGCGGCTGCCTTTAACGATATGGCGCAGGCTCTTGAGAATAAGATATATGAGCTTCAGATGGCGGCAAAGAAACAGGAGGATTTTACGGCAAACTTTGCGCATGAGCTGAAAACTCCGATGACCTCGATCATCGGGTATGCGGATACCCTGTATCAGAAGAATATGACACCGGATGAGGTACACAGTGCAGCCGGAGTCATACTAAATGAGGGCATGAGACTTGAGGCACTTTCCTTTAAGCTGCTCGAGATTATAACTCTGGATAAAAATGATTTCCAGCTTGAGGAAACACAGATCAAAGAGGTGATCACAGACTGCGTGGATACTGCGCGTGAGGCGGCAAAAAAGCATGACACGCAGCTTTCATACAGTGCTGATGAGGCATGGGTATGGCTGGAATATGACCTTTTTAAGACTATGCTCCTTAATCTGATAGATAATGCAGTAAAATCAGGCGGCAGCAGTGTAAAAGTATCAGGGGAATATATAGATAACAGCTCAAATTTATATGATGCCGGCAACAGGTTAGATAAATCTTATGCGGACGATAAAACAGAGTCATACAGATATTATCGTATAACGGTTTCCGACAATGGAAGAGGCATACCACCAGAGGATATGGAGCGTATCACGGAGGCTTTTTACATGGTAGATAAGTCCAGATCCAGAAGTGAACACGGAGCAGGACTTGGACTTGCACTTGTATCAAAAATAGCAGAGCTGCATAATATACAGATCCATTATGAGAGTAAGATAGATGAAGGTACGAAAGTGTATTTTGATATGAAAGCGGAGGGAACAGATGAAGAATAACAGCATTTCTAGAGGAAAAATACTATGTATACTTGTGATCGCAGCAGTCGTATGTGCCGGAAATCTGATACCAAATTATCTGCTCTCACTTAAAGCTGCCGGAATAACAAAGACGAGTACCACGATAAATAACGCTGATGTAAGTCCATACACAGGAACTATAGCGGTTGATGAGCGGCTTACAAAGATGATGTCTCTGATGCAGGACAATGTAAATGATCTGTGGAACAGATATTATCAGGCAATAAGGGAGCCGCTAGATACTGAAATATCAGTCGGACAGGCATTTACGGATATGGTGAACTTTTTGGAAGATGCCGGCAAAAAGCAGGAACAGTCAGGTTTTACTCCTATGATAAGTGTGTCTGAGATAGATATCCTTAAAAAGTATGAAAGCAGGTACTCTGGCACTTACAGCAGTACAGGGACGGAAGCACAAGTATCATCAGACCAGGGTGTAGCAGATACATATGATGAGGAGGATGTACAGTATGATGTATCAGGCAATACAGTTGGTGGGTATGATATTTCGTTTTCGGAGTATTTCCTGTCCTCAAATATCAGTAAGGAGCTTTCAGCATGGGTGTTTGTTTTAGATCTTTATGATACTGACATGCTTGTTGCAGTTGATGCGGTGCTTGGAGTACCGTTTTATATAACGTATTATTATACAGATATGGATGATCCGCAGGAACAGGCTGTTGCTGTAAGAAATTCATATGCCGGATTGTACGGAAGTGACTATTCCATGAGTGATCCAAAGGAAACAGATTCAAAAATAGATCAGTTTTTCCTTGAAAATGCATCGGGTGCATTTTATTATGGATATACGAATATAAGTGACGACGATTATTATACCAGCATTGATCCGTATGTGTATTATTGTTCATCGGATAAGATTTCGATGGAATATCAGGTCATCACAGGTTACGAGGATGGTGAGTCATATAGATCACGTATAAACATATGTTTATATTGAAAACAGTAATTATTTGTAACTATTCAGTACAGAAATATGCGGTACCGCATATTTCGTAAGAAAAAGTATA
>CAVICC010000083.1:0-8586 GCA_963641405.1 bacterium
AGCTTTGTCCTGAAATCGGAAAGGGATCCGTTGAAAATTCATTAAAAGCGATGTGCGAAGATGGACTTATTAAAAGAGAAGGGAAAGGAAGGGCGACCTTCTATTACGCCTTGAAATAAAAATACAGATAGTGGAGTAAAAGGAAATGAAACCCTATGTAGTAGCTACGATGTAAACATACAACAGCAAACGAGAGCATCTATAAATTTAATTATTTGCAAGTGTGTACAGGGAGGCAATCAGATGGCAGTGCCAAAATACTCAGAAATGTATAAATCTTTCCTTAAGGCCTTAGAAGATAGGAAAGAGCATGCCTATATAGATATAAAACAACAAGTTATTTCTGATTTTGATTTAACGGATGATGATATTGCAAAACTGCTTCCAAGTGGAAAACAGACTGTTTTTAGTAATCGTATAGGCTGGTGTAGAACGTATCTCAAAAAGGCTGGACTGATAGATAGCCCTTCACGCGCACATTTTGTTATTACTGATGATGGAAAAAGAATTCTTGATACAGCTGATGAGATTACTGATGATACATTGCGTCAATTCCCATCATTCATAGAATTTGTCGGATGCGGACGGGAAACAAATGATACGGTTGCAAGGGATGAAGATGATAAGAGTGAAACCCCACAGGAAACATTAGATCGCGTACATTTAGAACTTAACAAGGTGTTAAGAGACGAGTTGCTAACAAGAATTCATGATAATAGCCCAGAATTTTTTGAACACCTAATAATTGAACTTATGGAGAAAATGGGCTATGGGACTGGGAAAGTTACTCAACTTAGCAGGGATGAAGGCATAGATGGCATCGTGTATCAGGATAAAATCGGTTTTGATGTTATCTATATACAAGCCAAACGCTATGAATTGGATAAAAAAGTTGGCCGCCCGGCTTTACAGCAGTTTAATGGAGCAGTTCCAGATGATGGAAAAGGTATGTTTGTAACTACTGGCGGATTTTCGGCAGAAGCCATCAAGTATGCAAATGACAAGCACATTATTCTTATTGATGGACAGCGTCTTGCACAACTTATGATTGATCATGAATTTGGAGTCAGTACTGAGTACATATATAAAGTGAAAAAAATCGATACCGATCTATTTGAAGAGGATTAAAAGGCACACAAAGGAAATGAATGAAAAGAATTATACCACTCCTGATTATAGCTTTTTTGCTGACAGGTTGTAATGGAAATAAAGAAAAAATAGAAAAGACAGAAGAAACAGAAGAAGTTAAGAAAATAGAAAAAATAGATAGAGCTGTATTCGCATGGGAAGGCGTAGATGAAGAGGGCATGGATGTAATTAAGAAGTATGAAATTAACACCATACTACTAGATTACAATCATACATCTGACATTTCGACTATATCTGATTATAATACCTTTATTTTAGCTGGCTCACCCGAGTGGGGATCCGATGAAATGTCAAAAGTGGTAGAAGAAGCACAAGATCTAAATGCGGATGGTGTTGTATTTGATATTGAGAGTGATTATGCGAGGCTGGCGGATAATCTCGAAAAATTAGATACAGACTTTCCAGTATTTGTTTGCATACCATATTGGCTCGATGGACTGGAAATGGGAAATGAGCTGATTGGTGATGAAGCTGGAGAAGAAGTTGTAGAGCGGATCATAAAATCTACAGATGGCATTTTTGTCATGAATTACTATAAAGGTGAGGAGAGACAACAGGCTGAGTTTGAACTAGAACTAGCGAATGAATATGAAAAGAAAATCTGGACTATATACGAGCTCCAACCACCAGGAGTCTATGATCTCAAGGAATATAACACATACTATTCTGATGGAATAGCAGTGGCTCAGAAAAATTATGATGAGCAATTTTGCGAGACAAAAGTAGGAGTTGCCTTTCACGACCTGGAAATGATGAAAGAATTGGATTAGTAACAAAGGTGTGAATTGAGATATAATATTAAAATACTAAAATTTTTATAAACAAATAAATACGTATTTACAAATTAAAAACGGTATGATATACTTACCAAACAGTAGCATTTAATAAGTTGCAGTATTGTATCTGTAACACTCAAATGAAAAGACAGTATAGAATATAAGAGATACATAAGAGGCGAAAAAAGTTGAAAACGGTTAGTGACAAGATATTTGAATTATTAAAGGAAAAAGGAATGAGCCAGAAAGAATTCGCCGAGAGAACGGGGATAGCAGAGAGCTCTATAAGTGACTGGAAAAGGAAAAGAACAAATCCAGTAAGTGATAAGATCCTTATAATAAGCGAGGTGCTGGGCGTGACACCATATGAACTGTTATCGGGAGCAGAACATATTGGAAGCCGAAGCAAAGATTGTGATACCTATGTGATAAGTAAGGGATCAGAGATAGGAATGTTAGTAGAAAATTATCAGAAATTAAATTCTGATGCACAGAAGAGATTGATAGGATATTTGGAGGCATTAAAAGAGATGTAATAAAAATATCTTAAAATACGTATAAACGGATAGATATGGAAAAGTGAGGAAAAGATCGTAAGAAAGCAAAGAGAATGGTATCCTGGAGCAACCTATCATTTGATGGAGAGAGGGATTAGAAGGCAGGAGATATTTAAGGAAGAAATGGATTATGAGATATTCTTAATCCTATTAAAAAAAGTTACCGCACAATATGCAGCCAAATTACATGCATATTGCCTGATGACTAATCATGTTCATTTGTTAATTGAAACATCGCATTACGAGATAGGTAAAATCATACAAAGGATCGCGTGTGATTATGCCAGAACATATAATAAAAAGTATGGATATAGAGGGCATTTGTTTGAGGACCGATATAAGTCATGTCTGGTAAAAGACGACATGTATTTTTTGCAGACGAGTCGATATATTCATCTAAACCCTGTAAAGGCAAAGATGGTAGCACATCCAGAAAATTATAAATGGAGCAGTTACCGTACGATGATTATGCAAAATGATGATGGCCTGACAGAAAGAATCCGTACACTTTCATATTTTAAAAACCAGAGCGTGAATCTATATAGAGAATTTGTAGAAGATACTATACATAAATATATTGTAGAGGAGAATGAAATTAGAAAAAGCGAGGGGGAAAATGAATTATGGCTACCGTGGTAAAGAGTTTTGCAATACAAGGAATCGAAGGATATAACGTAGACATTGAAACAAAAATGTTAGATGGTCAGCCGATGACTTCGATTATTGGAATGGGAGATGTAGCAGTAAAAGAAGCAGGGGATAGAATACAGTCGGCAATTGATGAAAGCGGTTATATATTTCCAAAGAAGAGAGTGATTATAAGTCTTGCACCGGGAGATAAGAAGAAAAGAGGTTCGCATTATGATCTGGCTATGGCAATTGGTGTATTACAGGAAAATGAAAGTATTGGAGTAAAAGAATTAGACCAATATGGATTTATTGGTGAATTGTGTTTAGACGGAGGCCTTAGAGCATGCTGTGGAATTTTGCCAATGATACTATCTGCTAAAAAAGAAGGAATAAAGAAAATAATAATACCAGAAGCAAACAAGGAGGAAGCAAAACTTGTACAGGGGATAGAAGTTTTCGGATTTACGAATTTGATAGACGTAATACGTTTTCTAGAGGGCAAACAGAGTTTTGTGGAAAGCACTGAAAAGAAAAACAAGGCAGAGATTATTAATGAGCCGACATATGATTTTGTGGATGTGAAAGGTCAAAAGGATATTGTTGACGCCGCACTTTTGGCAGCGGCAGGAGGACATAATATGCTCATGATTGGCGAGCCTGGATGTGGAAAGACGATGATCGCCCAAAGGATTCCGTCAATTCTACCTACAATGTCAGAAGAAGAATGCTTAGAAGTTACCAAGATATATAGTATATCAGGTCTTTTGCCGGCAGGACATAGTTTGCTTAGAAATCGTCCATTCAGGGCACCACATCATAATGCCTCCTTAAATTCTCTAATAGGTGGCGGAGTAAATGCAATGCCAGGAGAAGTTTCTCTTGCTCATAATGGAGTGCTATTTTTAGATGAATTGGCGGAATTTTCAAGAAGAACGCTTGATGCGTTAAGACAGCCCGTAGAGGATAAAAAAGTCTCAGTTGCAAGAGTTAGTGGGACACATACATATCCATCTAATTTTATGTTTGTTACAGCAATGAATCCATGCCCGTGTGGATATTATCCAAGTTCCAGGTGCCGATGTAGCGATTATGAAATTATCAAATACAGAGGGAAAATATCAGGTCCAATTATGGATCGAATTGATATTCAAAAAGAGGTCCATCCGGTTGGATTTTTTGACATAGAAAATGAGAGTCCCACATATTCATCAGCACAATTGCGAAAAAAAGTAGAATCAGCACGAAATATCCAGATGGAAAGATATAAGAATATAGAAGGGGTAAATTGCAATGCACAAATGACAACAGCTTTAATAAAAAAATATTGTGGACTTGATGAAGAAAGTCTGAAGCTTCTCAAGGAAACAAGCGAAAAATATGGTTATAGCGCAAGAGTAATACATAAGCTACTGCGTCTTGCAAGGACCAGTGCAGATCTTGATGGGGCAGACATGATTAGGTTAGAGGATATTAGTCGTGTTATTTCATGTCGAGACTTAGATGAAAGTAACAGCAGGATGATGGTGGTAAAATGATATGAAATATTGGATATGGCTGACACAAATTCCTGGCATAGGACCGGTATTATCGAATAGATTACTTGATAAATTTAAAAATCCTGTAGACATTTATGAAGCAAACGAAGAAGCATTACTGTCAGTAAATGGCATCAATTCAAAGCATATAGATAGTATTCAAAGGTCAAAATCATTAGAAAAAGCTGAGATGATTTTAGATAAATGTGAAAGACAAAAAATCTCTATTCTTACAAAGGAAAATCCAAAGTATCCATGTAAAGCGAGAATACTAAAAGATGCACCATCAGTATTATATTATCAGGGAGAATTGAGAGATTTAGACCACACAGTTGCAATAATTGGAGCCAGAAGGTGTAGCCAGGAGATGAAAAAGAAATGTATCGAAATTACTGAAAAATATATATGTCAGGATATACCGGTTATCAGCGGAATGGCAAAGGGAATAGATGCCTGTGCTAGCACAGTATGTATTAATGAAGGCGGTTATACAATTGCAATATTAGGTAATGGGCTTGATATTTGTTATCCGTCAGAACATCAATTACTCATGGATAAAATCCGGGAGAAAGGCTTGCTTCTTTCAGAATATTCACCGGGAACAAATCCAACACGCTATAATTTTCCCAAAAGAAATCGACTGATAAGTGCATGGTCAGATAAGATAATCATAATAGCACCGGGGAAAGGGAGTGGTTCACTTATTACGGCCGATTATGCCATAAAATATGATAGGAAGATAGAAATATTTAAAGAACCTCTGTTCGATTGAAGCTTGTAAAAATGGTGGTCGATTTATCGACCACCATAAAAAACTTACACACTTTACTTGACAAACTTTTAACCCTTGCCTAACACCTGACCGCTCTTTTCTGTTATATTTTTATCAGTTTGTTCCTTAGGCTGTTTTTCGTTTTTGACTTGCATTATAATCTCAAGGCCAACACTTTGGCTCAATAAGTTGAGAGTTTCTCCATTTTTTTCCTTAAATAGCTTCAGATTGTCTGCTGACAGATTATGCATGATCAACTGGAAGGCGTCTGTATCCCTGATCCTTCTTTTAAGTCCTTTAAGGCCATTCGTAGTCTCTGTCAGAATCTCCCACGGACCTTTTTCGGAGTCTAAATTGGAAGCATTTATCTGTTCAATGGAAACCAGATTTCTGATGATGAGATTCGTAACTAGTTTCTCAACTACCTTCATTCCCTTTGCGTCAGGCTTTAACTTTTGACCATTTTCATTGATTTTGAATCCGTCAAGCACGTTGCCAGCCTTCTCATCAAGCTGTTTAATTGACCAGTCTCTCATCGCGTCCAGATTTTCATTTTTTCTTAAAATCAGCTTATCTGAAGTAAGGAGTTTTTGTACATAGGTCCTTCTAGGCTTTTTATTCTGTCTTCCTGCCGGAATGACATTAGCTGCTTCTTTTTTTTGTGCATCTATCTTTTGCTGTTTTAGCTTTTGTGGCATTATTTCGTCGATCTCGCGCTGAAGTTCTGCTTTTCTTACGTCAAGATCTCCAAGCTTTTTCTCAGTACCGGTGATACGATCTATGAGGTCAAGCTGTCTTTTCGCATACAGTTCAATTGTTTTAGCAGCGTTGATACGGAGCTGTTCGGAATGCTTCTCAGAGTTTTTTCCTTTGTATTTTAGATATTCCCGTGCACTTCTTAAAAGCTTCACGGTACAAAGCTCCATGTTTTTTCTTCTCTCAGGATCTGTCAAATCCTCCTGCTGGAGATTTCTGCAGGCACGTGTGTAGAGTCCCAACTGCTCCTTCATCTGTTTGAACTGTCTTGAGCCTGAAAGTCTAAGACGAACCAGATCAGCTTCTTCAAAGGTTGAAACTACGTTTCTTAAGGCTTCCTGGCGTGTGTTGGTATATACGTTCTCTACATCGGATGACTTATTATCCTGAAGCTTAATTTTGTCTTCTCCTGTTTTTTGAAGCTCCTCATTATCCTTATGATACTGTGTAGCCTCAAACTTTGGCTCTTCAACAGGGCTGCAGATCACCTGGAACTGCTTCTTGCCGCAAGTAGCGATGACAGGATTACCATTACTTATATATTTCAGGTCATCCTCATTATAACCGTACAGTTCCAATTCTTTTCCGTCTGGCCTTGTAAAGAAGGTATCGTCCAGTTTAAAGCTTTTTGTTTTCAGAGATTCATGCAATAAACATCTCACAGCAGACGGATTTAGCTTGTACCTGGAAGTAATCTGCGCTCCTTCTTCCATATGGATCTGAGCTTCTGTGCTGTCACACATTACCGTAACCGTCGCTCCGTCTATAATATAGGCTTTGCCTTCCTTGGAGTTTATATCAAGCTTCGTGCCATCTGCCTTATAATAGGACGTTTTTTGTGGCTGGAAACCAATTTTCTTAACAGTCTCCTCGAAGTGTGAGATCAGATCCTTATCAGGATGTTTGTATTTTGTTGTATTATAATCCAGCATAGTGATTTCTATCGGGGTGCCTTCATATGTAACTGTAACCGGATTTCCCTCTGCCAAATAGTTGATCCATGCCTCTCCCTCAGTCTGAAGAGGGTTCCCCTCCTTGTCTGTAAATACATACTTTTTGGGGTCAATACCATGCTCTCTGACAGAATCCATAAATCTGATGGAAGCTGTCTCTTTGGCGAATTTATAGCTGTATTCGTCCTCATCCTTCTTGATGATGATGCACTCATTTGGGGTTGTGATCTTAAGCTCGACTCCGTCGTTTAGTTTTAGAATATCATCACTGAACACATCTGCGGACTTTCCTGTATCCCCCCATACTGCGGATACTACGTTATCAGGTCTGATACCTAGGTCCGAAAGATAATTTATCGGCTTATCCCTAGGCAGTATCGGCTTCTCTTCCTCTACCTCTTCCTTGGCCTCTACCTCTTTATTAACATCTGCTTCTTCCTTGGCCTCTACCTCTTTATTAACCTCCGTTGTTGGACTATAAACAACCGATGATGCTAGCTGACCAATATAAGACGTCTGACTGAACTGCAACATCAGCTCATTAGTTATGTTCTCATATCTTGATGCTGCATCACGGAAGCGATTCACATCCAGATACTTATAATATGGATTAGAGATCAGTTTTATGCGGTTTTGAATGGTACGGGTGGTCTCCCAGAGATCTTTCAGGTGCTCACAAAGTTTTCTTTCTTCCGGGGTAAAGCGGATATACTGATCTCCATTGTCTACATCATTTTCAAGAATTTTACCAATCTCTGCAGATATATGGGACAGATAGTTCAGTGAAGCAAACGATTCAACCAGTTCCTCGTCAGTGAGGTTTAGAAGCTGCTTGGGCTGCGCTTTTTCGAACTGTTTTGCCATATCGGCAATTAATTTTCCTCTCATAAGACCGGTTTCTTTGCGTTCCTGATTCGTCAGTTCCTCTGCTTTTTCAAGTGTCATTCCTTCAGCTCTGTGTCTAAGAATCTGTTCTTCTTTCGACTCTTCCTCATACATTATATTGTCAAAGCGGTCAAGAAACTCTTTGTCATCCATTTTTGTGAAATAATACCGGACTGCCATCCGTATACGAGGTACTGGATGTGGAAAACCACCCTTCTGGTCAGCAAGCATAGTGCTTTCTTCAATCAGATGTTCCCTGAGTCTGGCTGTCAGATCCTCATGTGCTTTTTTGTCCTTAGCATTCTGAAGAAGATAATCTTTAAAATTATCCGGAATATCATTTTCATTCGTTTCAACCTCAAGGGATCTGAGCATATCATCATGAAACTTTCCGTAATCCGGTGTACCGTGGCTTTCTTTTTGTCTCTTTATGTATTCGTTTTTCATGGCTAGAATAATACTTTCCATATTCTTAAAGCTAAATTCTATTGTATTGTTGTTAACATCATTTGGCATAACGCAACCACCTTTCCTTAATTCATAATATATAGTCATATTAACACAGGCAGTAAG
>CAVICC010000084.1:0-7723 GCA_963641405.1 bacterium
AAAGATTATAATTATCAAATTGATCTTAAAGAAGTGATACCGTCAAAGAAGCAGGCGGATGAACTGTTTGAGCAGGCAAAATCACAGATAGATAAGGGCTTTTGTGAAGCTGGACAAGAGATGGAACATGTAACCGGACGTGTTAATATGGAGGATAGTTATGTATCCGGAATAGTAGAAGCGGAATGGATGCTGAGCGATTATGAAACAGTGGATATAGAAGGAAATATCGTACAGGATGCATTTTCAAACTCTGATGAATCGGATGGAAAGATTGTAAATGTAAGTGTAGTGCTGACATGCGGTGAGTATAAGCAGATGTATGATTTTTCATTTATAGCTTTTGCAGATGAGCTGGATAGTAGCGCAAGGCTTGTGAAGGATATTGATACACATATTCACAGCGAAATGGAACAGAGTGGGACGGATGAGCTTGTTTTACCGGATGAGATAGACGGGGTAAAACTTGAATGGTCACAGAAAAAAAGTGGTTTGGTCGTAAAGATTGCTTTGCTTGAAGTGATAGTGATAGTCCTTCTTTTTCTATCAAAGAAAGAAAAGAAAAAAAATGAACTAAAAGAAAAAAATGTCCGTATGCAGCTTGAATATCCAGAGATAGTGAGTAAAATGGCTGTTTTAATGGGGGCAGGAATGACTGTTGAACAGGCATGGAATAGAATTACCTCGCGTTATCTTAATAAGAGGCAAAAGGAAAATATACAAAAACTGCCGGCATACGAGGAAATGCTTATTACTGAAAGAGAGATATCGGACGGTGAGCTTGGAAGAAAAGCGTATGCGGGTTTTGCAGAAAGAGTAAATATTGATTGTTATCAGCGATTTATACGCATTATTTTGCAGAGCATACACAAAGGAAATAGAGGGGTTTGTGAGATGTTGGAGAAGGAATCGGAGGATGCATTCAATGAAAGAAGACTCTTAGCCCTTAAACTGGGTGAGGAGGCAGGAACTAAAATGCTGGTCCCTATGATGATCATGATGATAATAGTGATTGCAATAGTCATAGCACCTGCAATTATTGATTTTAAGATGTAGAAAGGAAAAATTATGTTAGGATTTAAAAATTTTTTAATGGATGAAGACGGAGCAGGAGTGGTGGAAATGATACTTATTATAGTTGTTTTGATTGGTCTGGTACTGATATTTAAAAGTCAGCTTACAACACTGGTGAACAATATCTTTAAAACAATAACTAATCAGGCTGGTAAAGTGTGAGAGGTAGCATAACGATATTTGCCACAATGCTGCTCATGATGATATCACAATTTTTATTTACGGTATTAGAGGCAGGACGCAATATAGAGTTGACAAATATTGCAAAGATGAATTCGGAAGCTGTTGTTGAATCTGTATTTGCACAATATTGCCGGCCATTATGGGATGAGTACCATCTGTTGGCGTATGACGCAGGATCGGATGCAGCGGGGAATGTAAACAGCAAAGAGATAGCTTCTTATATGAAAAATAGAACCACAGATAATTTTAAAGTAAGCACAGATAAAACTTTAGCATCCTCTACAAGTATGGTAAGAATTTCAATAGATGAGATAGACCCGCTTAGGTATGCACTTATCACTGATGATAATGGCAGTGTGTATGCAAAGGAAGTTGTTTCTTATATGAAGGAAAATTTTGGGTATGAGATTGCAAATAATCTCTACAGCCAATATCAATCGCTTAACGAAAACCTGTCGGATAGTCAATATGACGATAACGGTATTGACAATGCACTTGGAACACTCAACAGTGCAAATTCAGCAAAGCCATCGGTAGTGCGCTATTCCGTAATGGGAACAAAATTTGAGAGTACAGCAAAGAAAAATGATACTGCAACGGAAAATCCGCTTATAAAAGTGCAACAGGTAAAGGTTACAGGAGTACTGTCGCAGGTGGTTGATGAGGGACAAGTATCAGGAAACAGCATAAATACAGATCTGCGAGTGTCTTCGAGATCACTTCACAGAGGTAATATTGAGTTTTCGGATGCAGATGACTGGTATGAAAAAATCCTTATGCAACAGTATTTTCTTAATTATATGTCAAATTACCTGTCATCAGGTAATGGACATGCCATGAACTATGAAGTGGAGTACATCATTGGAGGGAAATCTACCGACAAGGATAATCTTCGCATTGTGGTAACTGAGATGCTGGCGATAAGAGAAGCTGCAAATATGGGATATCTTATAAGTAACCCGGCAAAACAGTCGGAAGCGCTTGCTCTAGCGACGACACTTGCGGGATGGACAGCTAATCCGGCAATAATAGAGGCTGTCAAATGGGGACTTTTATTTGGATGGGCTTACTGTGAAAGTGTGCTTGATGTAAGAACGCTGCTTGCTGGAGATAAAGTTCCCATGATAAAAAGTGATGCCACATGGACAGCTGGCCTTAGCAATATGGGAAAATTGCTATCCGGCACTACAAAGGCAAAAAGCAGCGATACAGGAATTGGTTACAAGTCTTATCTTGGGCTGTTGTTGTTTAGCAAAAGTACAAAAACTCTGGCATACAGGGCGCTGGATGTGCAGGAGGCCACGGTGCGTCAGATGGAAGGGTATGAAAATTTCAGAATGGATAACTGTATTTGTAAGATAAATGCAGATATCACGTATAAATATCATGGGATTTTTCTTTGTTTTGTAAATCTCTTAAATAGCGCTAATAACGAATTTCTGATAAAAAATAAAGTACAATACTCATATTTTGAAAAGTAAAACTTATAAATTATTATCATGAAAAGAAAGGCAGGTGTATGATGGTATCTTTTGACATACTCGACTTTTCTAAAAGCAAACATTTTAATAGAAAATACGCTCTCCCAGGCAACGGCATAGTCAAAAAGATACCCTCATGCATCTGCCTGAAAGGATCATATACACTTGAAGCCACCGTGATTTTTCCTCTTGTTGCAGGATTTTTTGTATTCATATTATTTTTCTTCAGAGTTGTGCAAGTAGAAACACAGGTAAGATCAGCTCTTTTTTACGCAGGCAGGATGAGTGCGTTGGCTAGCGGGGTCAATGATTCATCTGTAGTCACGGTGGCAACAGCTGAGGCATTGTTTAGAAGTAAAATATCAGATTCTGACCTTATAGATACTTATGTCAGCGGTGGAAAATGGGGGATATCGCTTACAGAATCCAAAATGGATGGAGATGATGTGGCTCTTGAAGCAAAATACAAGATAAAGCTTCCGATCAACTTTTTTTCGGTAGATGGTATATGGATAGAAGCGCATAGTAATAGCAGAAAGTGGACAGGTAAAAATCCAAATGAGCAGACTGATTCTTATGTGTTTTATACAGATTATGGAATAGTATATCATTTATCGGATCAGTGCAATTATCTTGATTTAAGTATTAAAAGTGTAAAATGGGAGCAAATTGGCGGATATAGAAACAAAAATGGTGGTAAATACAGCGCATGTTTTTGTGCGGCGGACAAAAAGACGAGAGCTTCGACTGTTTTTATAACCGATTATGGCACGCAGTATCATGGAAAACTTGGATGTAGTGATTTAAAAAGAACTGTACATATAGTGCACAAATCAGAGATTGACGATAAGTCATTGTGCAGTAAATGCAGTGGAGGATGAAGAAAATGTTGATTTCACAATTAGGAGAAGAAGGCAGAATAGAATGATAGAGCTTGTAATTTTGCTTGGAATAATAAGCATCATAGACATAGCAACAAAAAAAATACCTGTGGTAGTGCTGCTTTTTATGACGGCTGTAGGAGTGGTCTGTACCGTTACTGGGGGTAAAACAATAGAAAGTGTAGCGGTCGCGATTGTTCCGGGGATGGTATTTTTGATAATAGCATATGTGACAAAACAGCAGATTGGATATGGGGATGCAGTCGTCATAATTATAATGGGATTGTTTGTAACTGTAGATATAATATGCAGTGCACTTGTGATGGGACTGTCGATAGCGGGGGGAATTTCAGCGGTGATGATTGCATTTAGCAAATCAAATTTAAAAAGACAGATTGCTTTTACACCGTTTTTGTTACTTGGATATGGTCTTACAGGAGTATTTTTATGATTAAAAATTTGTTAAATAAGGATTTATTTTATGGATTAAACGGCAGTTATACAGTAGAAGGCTCAATTTTGATACCGTTATTTATATTTATGCTTGCACTTGTTATGAGGATGGGGCTGGTATTATATCAGGAGATGAAATTGGATACTTCTTATGAGACGGCTACAGATATATGGTTGGTGGATGACTTTTATGATTATCAGGTTGTGAAAGAGGTAGTGGATGAATTGCAATGAAATAGTATATGAAAGAAAGATGACAGGAAGCTTTATGAAATTACGTTGCGATGGAGTAAAGCCATTGGATGAAAAAATATTACTAAAGAATAATATTCCGGGTTTTTTATCTATTGAAAAATGTTATGTGAATAACGAAGGGCAATATTGGTATGATATATCCGGAGTACAGTCGCTTGAAATGAGATGTCAGTACAACGACATAAAGCTGGAATTTTTAGAAAAGCTCGTAGTAAGCATATGTGATAAAATGGAACTGTTAGAAAATCATCTTGTTGGCACCGAATGTCTGATACTAGAACCGCAGCTTATCTATATAAATCAGGCTGAGGAGATATACTTTACTGCATATCCGGCAGAGATGAAAACTATGTATACTACTTTTCAGCATCTTATGGAATTTATGCTGACGAAGCTTGATCACAGTGATGCGGAGGCGATACATATCGCATATGGGATATATGAGAGAACTCTAAATGGAAATTACAGCATATCAGATATCAGAAATGCGATAATTGAGGAACGGCAGAAAAAGGCTGCAGAGAAGCCTGTTGATGAGGTTATAGTTCCAATTTCACAGCCAATTGCAGAACCAAAAGAGTCTGAAGAGGTAAAGAAATCCGGAATTTATGACAAGATACGCATATATCTTCAGGAACATCTGGATATAAAGTTACCGGAATTTAAAAAAGGCAATATCAATATTATGGGCAGTATGACTGAAACGAAACACCCAGGAAAAATTGAAGAAAAACAAGAAGTATCTGAGAAAAATGAAAAGATAAAAAAATATAGAAATAAAGGCAAAAAGAAAAAGTCTGTGGATGTGGAGGAGATGATAGTCCGTCCAACTGCAGAGCCAGAACCCCAGAGGCAGATACATCCAACAGTATGCTTAAGTGATTACAGGGAACATCCTCAGGGAATGTTATTATATGAGGGAATGGAAAAACACAAAAATATCATTATAGAAAAGGACTCTACCCGAATCGGGCAGGGGGATGATGTTGATGCTGTAATAAGCAAGGACACCATAAGTCATTTTCATGCTGTGATAAACAGGGAAAACAAGGAATTCTTTTTGGAGGATCTGAACTCTACAAATGGTACATTTGTTAATGATGAGGTACTTGCTTATAAGGAAAAAAAGCAGTTAAAATCGAACGATATAATACGTTTTGCAGATGTGAAGTTTAGATTTGTCTGAGTATCATATTGTAAATATCTGCGTGTCATGTTTTAATATTAATCATATTAAATTACACACTCATGTGCATAGACGTGTGCAGCAAAGCAAGGAGAAAATAGATTTACATATGGATTCATATAATGGCAGTCAATATCAAAATGACAAATCATATGTCACAATAGGCATAATTGCAATAAATGTAATAGTTTATGTGATAATGACTATATTTGGCAATACACTTGATGCAGAGTATATGGCAGAATACGGAGCCATGTATCCTGAGTATGTTTCTAAGAATGGAGAGTATTGGAGATTTTTTACATCTATGTTTATGCATTTTGGACTTATGCATATATTAAATAATATGGTCATGCTTGGTGCAGCAGGACAGATGGTGGAAAAAGCGATAGGACATGTGAAGTTTCTAGTTATATATCTGTTTGCCGGAATTTGTGGAAGTATTTTATCATACAATATCATGCTTAAAAATCAGGATTATGCGGTATCAGCAGGCGCATCTGGGGCAATATTTGGACTTGTGGGAGCTCTTGTGTGGATTGTGATATCTAACAGAGGGAGTTATGAGGGCATAAGTAGACAGCAGATTATAATAATGGTAGTTCTTATGATATATTATGGAGTATCGACATCAGGTGTGGATAATTGGGATCATGTTGGAGGACTTATTGGCGGATTTCTCATTTCAATTGTTTTATACAGAAAAAAGCGATATAATAAATTCGATACAACTCTATAACAGGAGAATGCGATAATGAAAATAAATATTTACTATGGTGGAAGGGGTTTGTTGGATGATCCTACACTTTATGTAATAGGAAAGATCGAAAATGTACTTCGCGAGCTTCGTGTAAAGGTCGAGAGATACAATATATATGAGCATAAAAATGAGATAGCAACGCTTCCACAGACATTTAAAGATGCGGATGGTATCATACTTTCGACTACGGTTGAGTGGCTTGGTATCGGTGGATATATGCAACAGTTTCTTGACGCGTGTTGGTTATATGGAGATAAAGAAAAAATCAGCCATACATATATGCAGCCTATAGTCATGTCTACCACATATGGAGAGCGGGAAGGCGAGACAACACTCTCAAATGCTTGGGAGATACTTGGTGGTCTGCCGTGTCCGGGACTTTGCGGATATGTGGAGAATATATCTACATTTGAGATGAACAAAGAATACAATCTTATAATAGAAAAGAGAGCGGAGAATCTTTACAGAACAATCTCTCAAAAAATCAAGAGTCTGCCTACCAGTAATCAGGCGGTAAAACGGAGTGTCTTAAGGACTCAGCAGCTTAATCTTACACCCCAGGAGAGTGAGCAGCTTTCAAAGTACGTATCGGATGATTCATATGTAAAACAGCAGAAAGAGGATATCGAGGAACTTGCTACAATGTTTAAGGATATGCTTGGTCATCAGGAATCATCTGATGATATGCCTTATACAAAGGAGTTTGAGGCTCATTTTATACCGCTTGCAGATTTTGAGGCGGCATATTCGTTTATGATAGAGGGGATGAAGAAGCCTCTTTATATAAAGGTGGACCAGGATAAGCTTAATGTACATTATGGAGATGAAGAATCGATAGATGTATACGCAAAGCTTTCAAAGAATGTTATGGAATCAATAATTGACGGACATATGACATTCCAGAGAGCATTTATGACTGGTGAGATGACTGCGAAGGGCAATTTCAAGACGCTTCGTATGTTAGATCAGATATTTCCTTTTTAGACGAGATTTTGATGATAAGCAACATATAAATATGTATGATATATGAGGTGATAAAATGAAAGATAACAACTGTATTTTCTGTAAACTGGCAAATGGAGATATCCCTACCAATTCAATCTATGAAGATGAGGATTTTAATGTAATTCTTGATGCGAGTCCTGCATCAAAGGGACATGCACTCATCTTGCCAAAGCAGCATTATGCCAACATATTTGAGATCGAGGATGAAACTCTCGGAAGGGCAGCAAAGCTTGCAAAGAAGATTATGACGCATGAGAAAGAAATTCTCGGTTGCGAGGGATACAATCTTGTACAAAATAATGGAGAGGTTGCTGGACAAACAGTATTCCATTTTCATATACATCTGATCCCAAGATATGAGTCAGATGACAATAAAAATGTCATCGAGTGGAACCACAAGGAGTTTACTGATGATGAGATGAAGGATATCTGTACCAAAATGCAT
>CAVICC010000085.1:0-7316 GCA_963641405.1 bacterium
TATACTTTTTCTTACGAAATATGCGGTACCGCATATTTCTGTACTGAATAGTTACATTTATTCATAGAAAAAAACTATATCAAACACATAATTTTATGTATTATACAATAACCAAAAGAAAATATATAATAGCCTCAACATTTGACAGCAACAAAACATAAATCAAAAAATCAGGAGGTTTGGTCATGCAGACATCGGTAATCGGTTATCCGAGAATAGGAACACTCAGGGAATTAAAATTTGCTCTGGAAAAATATTTCAGAAAGGAGATCACTGCCGCAGAGCTTCAGGTAACAGCAAAAGAGCTTCGTGCAACACACTGGCAGTCACAGAAGGCAGCAGGGATAGATTTCATTCCGTCAAACGATTTCTCTTTTTATGACATCGTGTTAGACAGTGCTTTTCTTTTTAATATAGTACCTGACAGGTACAAAAAGCTTGAGCTTTCGGAGCTTGACACATATCTTGCCATGGCGCGAGGCTATCAGGGAGAAAGCGGAGATGTAAAGGCTCTTGCGATGAAGAAATGGTTCAACACCAACTATCACTACATCGTACCTGAGATAGAGGACGATACAGAGGTAAAGCTGACAGGCGATAAGCTGATCTGTGAATACAAAGAGGCAAAGGAAAACGGAATAGAGACAAAGCCTATTATCACTGGTGCGTACACACTGCTTAAGCTTTGCCGCTACACAGGAGAAAAAAATGTTGACGATTTCGTGGATGCATTTGCGACAGCATACAAAGAACTGCTTGCAAAATGCGAGAGCGAAAATGTAAAGTGGATACAGTTTGACGAGCCAGCACTTGTGTGGGATATGACAGCAGAAGATATCGAGGTATTCAAGCTCTTGTATAAAGAAATACTTTCCGTAAAGGCAGATTGCAAAGTACTGATCCAGACTTATTTCGGAGATGTTAGAGATGTGTATGAGGAGCTTACAGCATTGCCGTTTGACGGAATCGGACTGGATTTCATCGAGGGAAAACAGACATTACAGCTTGTTGAAAAGTATGGTTTTCCAAAGGATAAACAGCTTTTTGCAGGACTCGTAAACGGAAAAAATATCTGGAAAAACCATTATACAAAGACTCTTGCTGTACTTGATGAGCTTAACCAAAAGTGCATAAATACAGTACTTTCCACATCATGCTCACTGCTTCATGTGCCATATACACTTGCACATGAAAAGAAACTCAGTGAGGGATTTTTAAGATATTTTGCATTTGCAAAGGAGAAACTTACAGAACTTTCTGAGCTTAAACAGCTTGCAGAGCTTGATATTAATGCCAACAATTTTAGTAGCGATAGCGACGAAAAAAATGCATCGGATAGTGAAATTCTGCAGAGATATAAGGAAAACATGGATTTGTTCTCAGGCGGCAGAGATTGTCAGAATGAAGCTGTTGCTGAGAGACTTGCAAAGGTAACTGAGGATGATTATATCAGACTTCCAAAGAGAGCTGAAAGACAGAAATTGCAGAAGAAACTTTTCGGTCTGCCGGAGTTTCCAACCACCACTATAGGATCTTTCCCACAGACAAAGGATGTAAAAGCGAACCGTTCTGCTTTTAAAAGAGGTGAGATCACAGAGGAGCAGTATGTCGATTTCAATAAAAAGAAGATCGAGGAGTGCGTGAAATGGCAGGAGGAGATCGGTCTTGATGTGCTCGTACACGGAGAGTACGAAAGAAATGACATGGTAGAGTACTTCGGAGAGTCACTTGGAGGATTTCTCTTTACAGAAAAGGCATGGGTACAGTCATACGGTACAAGGTGTGTAAAACCACCTATCATCTGGGGAGATGTGTATAGAAAGAAGCCGATAACAGTAGACTGGTCGGTTTTCGCCCAGTCAAAGACTTCACATATCATGAAGGGAATGCTCACAGGCCCTGTTACGATACTTAACTGGTCATTCCCGAGAGAAGATATCTCGATAAAGGAGTCGATCGCGCAGATCGCACTTGCGATCCGTGATGAGGTACTTGACCTTGAGGCAAACGGCATCAAAATGATTCAGATCGATGAGGCTGCGCTTAGAGAAAAGCTTCCGCTTAGAAAATCAGACTGGTACAGTGAGTATCTGGATTTTGCCATCCCGGCATTCAGGCTGACACACAGCGGAGTAAAGCCTGAGACACAGATACACACACATATGTGCTACAGCGAGTTTACGGATATTATTCCTGCGATTGATGATATGGATGCGGATGTCATCACATTTGAGGCATCACGTTCAGACCTTCTGATACTTGACTCTTTACGGGAGAACAACTTCGAGACAGAGGTAGGTCCGGGAGTATATGATATCCATTCACCGAGAGTACCGTCTGTGGATGAGATCGTCACAGTGCTTAAAAAGATGCTCACAAAGATAGACAGGGAAAAGCTCTGGGTAAACCCTGACTGCGGACTTAAGACACGCGGAGTGCCGGAGACGGAGGCAAGCCTTAAGAACATGGTCGAGGCTGCGAAGATACTTCGAAAGACAGTGTAAGCTCATATATAATAAGAATAATTTCTGATAATAAAAAATCCGAAGACAAATAGGGAGTCTTCGGATTTTTTGTGGGTTTGCATCTTTAGTTGAGAGAAAATGCATTTGTTGGAGTAGGTTTAATATGTTCTTGTAATTTATAACATGTGTTATTATACTAGGAATGTATTGATAATTAAAAAGTATAATTGATATACTTGGAATATCAAAATGATATAGTGAAAAAAATAAAAAGTTATTGAAATATTAAATACGAAAAGGAGTTAAAGCACATGGATATAAATTTTGAGTATTACAAGATATTTTATTATGTGGCAAAATACTGTAATTTTACAAAAGCCGCAAGGGCACTCGGAAACAGCCAGCCTAATGTAACACGCGCCATGAACAATCTGGAACAGCAGATAAACAGTATACTTTTTATAAGAAACAACAGAGGCGTGCAGCTCACACCGGAGGGCGAACGTCTGTATGCGCACGTATCGGCAGCAATGTCGCAGATACTTGCAGCGGAGGAAGAACTGGCAGACAGCACAGGACTTTCACACGGAAGTGTATCCATAGGAGCAAGTGAGACAGCGTTAAACATTTATCTGCTCGATAAGCTTAAAGCCTTCCACATGGCATATCCGGGCATCAGGCTGAAAATCTACAATCATTCCACACCACAGGCGATAAATGCGGTAAAAAACGGAATGATCGATTTTGCCGTGGTATCGACACCGGCAGAGGTGGAGGCTCCACTTAAGATGATAAAGCTCGGCTCGTTTCAGGAGATACTTGTAGGAGGCACCACGTTTACCGCGCTCGGAAGCCAGACACTTTCACTAAAAGAGCTGCAGAATTATCCTCTCATCGGTCTGGGAAGGGAGACGATCACTTTTCAGTTTTTCAATAGATTTTTTATGGCACACGGACTGGAATTTACCCCTGATACGGAGACTGCAACGACAGACCAGATACTGCCGCTTGTAAAAAGCGAGCTGGGACTTGCATTTATGCCAAAGCCGATGGCGGAGGCTGCGATAGCAAATCACGAGATCGTACAGATAGCTCTGGAAGAGGAAATACCGCAGAGAAATATATGTATGGTCTACGATATACACCATCCGATCAGTGCAGCGGCAAGAGAGTTAAAGAAAGTCATATCAGACTATGTTACACATTGATGAGTTTGTAACTTACATCTCAATTCACACTTTGTTAAAATATAGTCAAGCGGATAAGTTATAAAAATTTATCGGCAGAGTTTTTGGGATTATTTTTATTGGAAGGAGATTTTACACTATGGCAAACAGAATCATGTTAAACGAAACATCTTATCACGGATCAGGTGCGATCGAGGAGATCGCAACAGAGGCAAAGGCTCATGGATTTAAGAAAGCACTTGTATGCTCAGATCCTGACCTCATCAAATTCGGTGTTACAGCAAAGGTAACAGATATCCTTGATAAGAACGGATTAGAGTATGAACTTTACTCAGAGATCAAACCAAATCCAACTATCGACAACGTTAAACATGGAGTAGAAGCATTCAAAAAATCAGGAGCTGATTATCTCATCGCTATCGGTGGCGGCTCTTCAATGGATACATCAAAGGCAATCGGAATTATCATCGCAAACCCTGAGTTTGAGGATGTAAGAAGCCTTGAGGGTGTTGCACCTACAAAGAAACCTTGTGTTCCTATTATCGCAGTACCTACAACAGCCGGAACAGCAGCAGAGGTTACTATCAACTACGTTATCACAGATGTAGAGAGAAAGAGAAAATTCGTATGTGTTGATCCACACGATATGCCTATCATTGCTATCGTAGATCCTGATATGATGTCATCAATGCCAAAAGGACTTACAGCATCAACAGGTATGGATGCACTCACACATGCTATCGAGGGATACACCACAAAGGCAGCGTGGGAGATGACAGATATGTTCCATCTTAAGGCTATCGAGATCATTTCAAGATCTTTAAGAAGTGCTGTTGCCAATGAAAAAGAAGGCCGTGAGGGCATGGCTCTTGGCGAGTACATCGCAGGAATGGGATTTTCAAATGTAGGACTTGGAATCGCTCATTCAATGGCTCATACACTCGGAGCTGTTTACGATACACCACATGGTGTTGCATGTGCTATGATGCTTCCTATCGTAATGGAGTACAATGCAGACTGTACAGGTGAGAAATACCGTGAGATCGCCCGCACAATGGGTGTAAAGGGTGTGGATGATATGTCTGTAGAAGAGTACAGAAAAGCCGCAGTAGACGCAGTACAGAAGCTCTCTGTAGATGTAGGAATTCCTACAAAGCTTGAGGCATTAAAAGAAGAAGACTTAGACTTCCTTGCTAAGTCAGCTCACGCAGATGCGTGCGCACCTGGAAATCCAAAGGATGCAAGCGTTGAGGATCTGAAAGCTCTTTTCCGTAAGCTGATGTAATAAATTAATTTTTGATTTAAGAATGAAATAAAATAGAAAATCCGGGAACTGCCGATTGACAGCATTCCCGGATTTTTTATATCAGATTCACTTCCCGGAACACACCTGCCAGCTCCACCGGCATAGAGTCGGTGAGCAGTCTGGCAAGCCCTTGCGGGGTGAATTTTTTATTGCCAAGCACCCACTGGGTTGTCATAAAAACAGAACCCTGACAGTACATTTCAAGCTGGAACAAGAGCTTTTCGGATATTTTACAGTGGCTTTTGCCTTCAATCTGATCAATGTAAAACTGACGGATCAGCTCGAAATCATGGTCTTTCAGATTGTTCTGATCATCATTTTTAAAAGCCGCCTTAAAGAAAAGGTGCTCCATTTCGATATATTCAAATTTTTTAACAAGACTTTCGTATACGGTACTGCCTTTACCCATCTGGCGAAAGGATTCAACCAGTATCTTGTCAAAATACCAGTTTATCAGATCGTATTTGTCCTGAAAATTTCTGTAAAAAGTCTGTCTGGTCACACCGCAGGTATCACAGATCTCCTTTACGGTGATCTTCTCGACAGGAGAAGCGACCATACATTCCTTCATGGCATTAGCCAGCCTGTATTTTATATCGTTGTTCATCTTATCCCCAAAACTATCCGTTGTAAAAATTACTCAAGTACCAGTAAAAGTCCCATTTTGAACTTGCCATCGGCAGTTACGCTGTGAAGTCCGTTCTTGTCAAAGCGGAAATTCTCTCCGGCATTTATAGTATAATCCTTGCCCTCGTATCCGATAGTAGCTTTGCCCTCGAGTGCAAAAATGATCGCATTGCCCGGAGCACGGTGAGGTGTAAGACCTGTCCCCTCGTCAAAAGCCATGAGGACGAATTTCATAGTGTCATTGCTGACTACATCAAGATTGCTGATGCTTCCCTCCTCGTATGAGATTAAATCCTTAAGTTTCATTACTTCGCCTGATTTTATAATGTTATTCATATTGTTCTCCTTATTTGAATTTTGATTAAATATTGTATTAATTTCTGTATCAGATAACATGTTACCTGATACAATAATTTCAGTATATACGCATCCTGTCCCGGTTGCAACACCGCATAATGTTTTGGGCGGTACTATAAGCATATCGCCATCGGATACGGAATGCTTTGATGCATCCTCACCCAGCAGGAAATCAGCCTGACCGGCTGCCCCGATATAGACAGTGGTGGTGTCATAGGACTCCTGTGTGATGGAGGTGTCTTTTCCCATGGAAAAAAATGTGATATTACTTCTGTCCCCAAGTCTGGCACTGCGGGAAATCGTCATGTGGTCGCGGATAGGACGGATTTCTTCTATATTAAATACCTTATTGGTGAATACATCATTCATGATAAATACTCCTTTTAGCTTCCATATCATTATATACCAATTTTACACTAAAATATGTTGTAAATACAACATGAAAAATTTGTGTCGATCGCATATTATTTACATCCAATTTACGTTCAGCTCATTTTCAATTTACGATATAGTCGTATAGTATATCTGGTAACAGGAAACCAGATTATAAACGACACTTTGTGGAGGAAAAATGAAGAAGAATAGTTTAATTTTGAAAAAAGGAATGGCACTTGCAGCAGTATCTACCATGATAGTAGGCATGTCACCGGCAATCACAACCTATGCCTATGGAGAGCAAGACTCAAAAAGCGGCCAGGCAGCATTTAATGATGCTACAACAAGCTCTGACGATTATAAACAGTGGCTTTCTAATATCTGGCAGGGTGGAACACAGAACTTTGCAAATACAGATCAGATAGCACTTACACCGGGATCAGATGCCGATGATCTTAATTTTGCATGGTATTCAGAGAAAAAAGGAACACCTGCTGTAATGGTATGGAAGGATGGTGCAAAAGCAAATGCACAGATCATTACAGGAACAGCTACAGAGATAAGTGCAGCTAACTGGCAGGGAAAGTCATATTCGGCGTCAAATAAAGTAAGCATTAAAGATTATTTTGAAGAAAATACCAAATATGTATATCAGTATACAGACGATTATGTAGAAGGTAAAGAGACAACCTGGTCAGAAGAGTATACATATACAACCAAATCTACAGATACATTCTCAGTTATCCTGACAGGTGATCCGCAGATAGGTGCATCCGGAGGCGGCAGTGATAAAGAAGCAAATGATATGAGTGTTGCCCAGGATACATACAACTGGAACAAGACAATGCAGCAGGCACTTATCACAGATCCTGATGCATCATTTCTTTTATCGGCAGGAGACCAGATAAACGAGTCAAATGCCAGCAAAACTGAGACGAAAAAGACAAGAGAGAGCGAGTATGCAGGATATCTTTATCCATCAGTATTCAGAAGTCTTCC
>CAVICC010000086.1:0-6828 GCA_963641405.1 bacterium
GCGCTTGCTCCTACATAATATACTTTTTCTTACGAAATATGCGGTACCGCATATTCCTGTACTGAATAGTTACAAAATGTCTTATAAAGATTGAATTTGTGATGACAAAAGTTATATAAAGTTATATAATAAACAAAAAGTTATATAAGGTTATATAAACTTATATACGGAGCAAAAAGTTATATAAAGTTATATAAGAGGAAAAAATATGAACAATCCATTTACATTATCATTTGGAAAAAAGCCATTGCAATATATATCAAGAATTTCACAGACTAGTCAGATAGTAGAGACAGTTAGGGCAGAAAATCCTGCAAACCAGCTTTTTATGATAACTGGTGTGCGTGGTTCCGGCAAAACGGTTATGATGACCAATATTGTATCAGAGATAAAGAAGGATGAGGAATGGCTGACAGTGGAGCTTAATCCTACAAGAGATATGTTGCAGAGCCTTGCAGCCAAAATTTATAGTATGCCTTCGATGAATAAAATATTTGTCAATGCAAAACTGGATTTTTCAGCGTTTGGTCTGGGAGTTTCCATAGAAAATGCCACACCGGTTACGGATATAGAAAATGTACTGGAATTGATGCTTGAAAATATAAAGAAATATAATAAGCGTTTACTCATTTCAGTTGATGAAGTTACAAACTCTGAATTTGTAAAAGTATTTGTAAGTTCTTTTCAGATATTTTTGAGACAGGATTATCCTATTTTTCTGCTTATGACAGGACTGTTTGAAAATATATATGATCTACAGAATGACAAAGCACTTACTTTTTTGTATAGAGCACCTAAGATCATGCTTGAACCACTTAATTTTACAGCGGTCAGGAAACACTATATGGATATTTTCGAACTGGATCAGAATAGTGCAGACAAAATGGCGGCTCTCACAAAAGGATATCCTTTTGCATTTCAGGTGTTGGGATATCTATATTGGGAAAACAGGGATGAGCATACGATAGATGATATTTTACCAGAATATGATCAGTGCCTTGATGAATATGTCTACAGTAAAATCTGGTCGGAACTGTCAGAACTTGATAAAAAAATATTGACGGAAATATCAGTAAGTGGTGAAGAAAAGGTAAAAGAAATCAGAGAAAAACTGGATATGAATTCGGGCTTATTCTCTGTATATAGAGATCGTCTGAAGAGAAAAGGTGTTATAGATACATCGGAGTACGGCAAAATCACTCTGACACTTCCTCGTTTTGAAGAATTTGTCAAAACCCGCAATTTGTAATATACTGTATTCATCTCAAAACATTAACACTTTAAAGGAGAAGTACAATGAAAGAATACAGTATGGGCACAAAATGTGTGCAGGCAGGCTACAAAGCCGGAAACGGAGAACCTAGGCAGATACCGATAATCCAGTCTACTACGTTCAAATATGATACAAGCGAGGACATGGGAAAGCTCTTTGATCTTGAGGCAGAGGGCTATTTCTACAGCAGACTGCAGAACCCTACCTGTGATACGGTAGCAGCCAAGATCGCTGCCATGGAGGGCGGCACGGCAGCAATGCTTACATCATCCGGTCAGGCAGCGAATTTTTATGCAATGTTTAATATATGCGAATGTGGAGATCATATCGTTGCATCGTCATCTATCTACGGAGGCACATTCAACCTTATCGCGGTAACTATGGCGAAAATGGGGATCACAGCTACATTCGTATCACCTGATGCAACAGAGGAGGAGCTAAACGCAGCATTTCAGCCGAACACGAAGCTTATGTTTGGCGAGACGATTGCCAATCCTGCGCTTACTGTATTGGATATAGAGCTTTTTGCAAAAGTGGCTCATGAGCACGGAGTACCGCTTATCGTGGACAATACCTTCCCTACACCTGTAAACTGCAGACCGTTTGAGTGGGGCGCAGATATCGTCACACATTCCACTACAAAATACATGGACGGACATGGGGCGTGTCTTGGCGGAGCTATTGTTGACAGCGGTAAATTCGACTGGATGGCTCATGCCGACAAATATCCGGGACTATGCACACCTGATGACAGTTATCACGGCATCACATACGCTGAGAAATTCGGCAAGGAGGGCGCATTTATCACAAAATGTACAGCACAGCTCATGCGTGATTTTGGATCTATGCAGTCACCACAGAATGCATTTATCTTAAATCTCGGACTCGAGTCGCTTCATGTGCGCATGCCAAAGCATGTGGAAAACGGACAGGCTGTAGCTGAGTTTTTAGAGCAGCATCCAAAGGTAGCTTACGTAAATTACTCAGGACTTCCTTCAAATAAATATTATAAAAGAGCGCAGAAATATCTTCCAAACGGAGGCTGTGGAGTCGTATCGTTTGGTTTAAAGGGCGGCAGAGAGGCTGCATCGGCATTTATGAAGGCACTTAAGCTTGGTGCTATCGAGACACATGTAGCAGACGCAAGAACCTGTTGTCTTAATCCTGCCACATCAACTCACCGTCAGATGAATGATGAACAGCTTAAGGAGGCTGGAGTTCCGGCAGAGCTTATCAGGATAAGTCTCGGACTCGAGGACAAGGAGGATCTGATCGCAGATATCTCAAACGCACTTGACGCAATCAAATAGAAACGAACAGAATATAAGCATTATTATGCCGTAATTGTTTACATATCGGCATGAAAAAATGTATATTATAAGGGAAGTATATCGCTATGATATGTTTCCCTTGATTTTTGCTGTAAATTATAATGAGATCTGTTAAACAGCAAAGACAAACGCGATAATTTGTAACAGGTCAGTACAGAAAAGTAACTGTAATGGGATATAAAAGGAGAAGATACAACATGGAAAAGATAAGCTTACTTCATCCGACCGGACACGGTGATGATTACACACAGCTTTCGGATGTGGTAGTACACGATCTGGGGTTTGATGCCATATGTGAACAGCTTTCCGATAAAGAACCGGAAAAACGTATGATACTGCGGATCATGTCGCGCATGACACCTGATCCGTATGTGGCAAAATACCGCGGGGATATTTTTGATGACATCATGAAATACCCTGATATGAGAAACCGGATGCTTGAGATATTAAACGAGGTCAAATTTTTAAAGGAGTTTGGCAGCTTCAAGCGCGATTATGACGAGACGGCAGGGGCATGGGATCTCATACATAGGCTTGACGAGATAAATGACTACATAAAGTCAGTTGAGGCGATACAGAGCTGTCTTGATGGTGTGGAACTTTCAGCGCAGGGACTTCTTGACTTGAGGGAATATGTGCAACATATATATACTGACAGCGGATTTGAGGAGCTTAAAAAAGATATTTCAAACCTTAAAGCCACTACGGATTCACTGAAAAGTGTAACTGTGGGAATTAACTTAAATGACAGGTTTGAGGCGGAGTCAATAGGTCTTGTATCAATAAATGACAAGCCGTATACGAGATCAAATATCGTGGGGAATTTCTGCGATATGCTCATATCCCGTACAAGTAAGAAAAAAGAAAACAGCACAGAGCAGCCTGTGGACAGCAAAAATCTGCATTATCAGTCGTTTACTGCATCACAGTCACAGATACTTGAAGCAGGAGCAAAAATGGGTGTAATGTCTGCGGCAATGAAAAATCCACTTATGATAGGTCTTGCAGGAGTGCCGGAGGGTGATACGACGCAGGACGTCACCAGATATATGGACAAAGTGACAAATCATATGATATCCACTATCGTAAAGCGTCTCCGCGATACTTTGTCAAAATATGTGACTATCACGATCACCGATATAACAGGACTTATTCCTGAGTTTATATACTATATAAGATGGGCAGAATATATAGAAAAAATGCAGGCGCAGGGACTCAAATTCAGCCGTGCTGTCGTATATGGAAAAAAGTCAGATAATGCAGAATTGCAGGATGATCGGACAGCCGCTTCACAATCTGCGATAACAACTCACGCACGCGGCATATACAATATGAAACTGATTCCGGTAGTGACAGAGGAACATGAGACGATTGTTACAAATGATCTGGACTTTGACGCAGAGCATTGTGTATATATACTCACTGGTGCCAATCGCGGAGGAAAAACCACGATAACACAGGCGATAGGACAGCTTTTTGTTATGGCGCAGGGCGGCATATATGTGCCGGGCGAGTCATTTTCGTATACTCCTGTAGATTGCATATATACACATTTTCCGGCAGACGAGGATAAGACACTAGATCTGGGACGTTTAGGGGAGGAGTGCAGGCGTTTTAGAGAAATATACAGTGCGGCAACTGGGAAAAGTCTGCTGCTTTTAAACGAGACTTTCTCAACAACATCTTTTGAGGAAGGATATTTTATAGCAAAGGATTCTGTACGAGCAATCCTGCGAAAAGGTATCAGAACTATTTACAACACGCATATGCACAAGCTGGGGTATGAGGTAGATAAGATAAATGCCACAGAAACTGACATCTGCGTAAGGGCTGCATCACTTATAGTCAGGTCAGATGCCGGGAAAAGGTCATTTAAAGTACAACTGGCACCACCGGAGGGCATGTCTTATGCCGAGGATATTGCTAGGAAATATGGTGTCACGTATGAACTTTTGACCGAAAATATGACTTTACGAAATTAGGCGTAAGTGTTATATTATACTAAAGGGAAGTACCTTATAATTAAGAATACGAAGTTGGTATTTTATGGAAACTAAAATGATTAAAGAAGCTGAATGTAACGCTATCGAGATGAATGTGCAGTCTGCCTTTGCAGAGTGGGGCAAATATGTTTTTAATTATTTGCCCGTGAAGAAATGCTTCATATCATCAAGATATGTTGTCGAAAAAATGAATGCACCGGAAATGATCACTGATTTTGAAAGTAATATTTTTATAGATCATGTGGTAGAAAAGGATCGTATCTTTGACGTTATAAAGCGCATCGACGATGGAGAAAAATATGCGACTACTGTTGTAGCGTCTACAGGCAAGAGCAAGGCAATCCGTTTTTCAATGAGTGCGGTGGATTTTGACGAAGAAGGGAATACTGTTGAAGCGATAGGTCTCATTGAACGTCTGGAGGTCGATCTGCGACAGGATGAGATAATAAGGGCTCTTGGAAGCAATTTCGACTGCGTTTATTATGTTGATGTCGATGAAGATAAAGTCTATGCATACAAAGTAAGTTCAGCAGTGGAAGCTTTTCTCGGTGATAAAATAAAGACTATACCCAGTTATGCGGACATTATGCTTACGTATGTTGTAAATGCAGTATACAAAAGTGACAGAGAAAATCTTCTCATTGAGACATCCATAGATAATCTTCGCAAACAGTTCGAGCAGAAAAGTACATATCAGCATGATTACAGGATCGTCAGAGAAGGACAGATCAAATATTGCCGTGCCAAATATGTAAACACTTCCGAAGAAGGCCAGCTGCACAGGATGGTTGCAGGTTTTTCGGATGTCAGCTCTGAGAAGCAGCGCGAGCTTGAGAGGATGGCATACATTGATCCCATTACCGGAGGAAACAATTATGAGAGTTTCAAACAAAAGCTGAAAGAATATAACGAGGACGGATTTATCATATCCATGGATATCCATTCTTTTAAGATAATAAATTCAATTTGTGGATCTGCAAAAGGAGATCAGACATTAAAAAGGATATGGCACTGTATTAATGATGAGCTGGGACCAAATGATATCGCAGGGCATATCAACGCAGACAGATTTATTATATTCTATCAGGGGAATGATGCTAAAGCCGTACGTGCCAGACTGACAAAGCTAAGCGAAAGACTAAAGAAATTGTCAGATGAGATCAAAGTCCCAAAACTCATGCCATATTTTGGGGTTACTGCGTGGAATATGGGTAAGAAGATCGAAGAAATCTATAGCGAGGCAAATTTTGCGAAGAATCAGGTAAAAGACAGAAAAGATGTGATATATCAGTTCTACAGCCATGACGATACAATAAAGATGCTCGAGGAAAAGGCAATGGAAGATGACTTCCCAAAAGCTCTTGGCAACGATCAGTTTGAGATCTGGTATCAGCCTAAATATGATCCGGATACAAATGAGATGGTAGGAGCGGAAGCACTAGTAAGATGGCGCGATGATGAGGGCAATATCGTATCACCGGGCAAGTTTATACCGCTTTTTGAGAGAAATGGATATATAAAGACACTAGATGAATATGTATTCAGAAAGGTCTGCAATCAGCAGCTGGCATGGAAAAATAGTGGTATGCGCATAGTTCCTGTTTCGATAAACTTATCGAGGGCAAGTCTTTACTTTGAATCAGTAGTAAACAGGTATCATGAGATAGCGGATGAGATCGGCATAGAAACACAGCTTGTGCCAATTGAGATCACTGAGAGTGCAGCGATAGACAATGACAATATAAAAGGTCTGGCAGATAAATTCCACAACAATGGATTCTCTCTGCTGGTAGATGATTTTGGATCAGGTTATTCATCTCTTGCTACCTTAAATATGAAATGTTTTGATACATTAAAGATAGATAAGAGTCTGATCGACTATATTGGAGATTTCAGCGGTGAGAGGCTTTTGGAGCATACTATCGCACTTGCAAAGGAGCTTGGGCTTTATGTTACTGCTGAGGGTGTAGAAAATGAAGAACAGGTAGATTTCCTCAAAAGGATTAATTGCGATAGCATACAGGGCTTTTATTACTCAAAGCCATTGCCGACGAATGAATTCGAGAAGCTGCTTGCATGATGAATTATATCCGCGCGAAAGAGCGGTATCAGCTACGAAAAATTGAATAGCATCATGTGCATACGCATATGATAAATAAAAGAGCCGGTCGCATGACCGGCTCTTTTGAGGGGAGTATAAATAATTAATAAGGGGTATAAC
>CAVICC010000087.1:0-6276 GCA_963641405.1 bacterium
GTTATGAGGTTGGTAAGGAGACAGAGCTTGGCGCAGTTAACGTTATGACTGGTATTTACACAGGACGTTCTCCTAAAGATAAATATATCGTTATGGATGAGAATTCAAAAGACACTGTATGGTGGAACACACCTGAGTATCCAAACGACAACCACCCAATGTCAGAGGATGTATGGGCTACAGTTAAAGATCTTGCAAAGAAAGAGCTTTGCGACAAGAAGCTTTTCGTAGTAGATGCATTCTGTGGAGCAAACAAAGATACACGTATGGCTGTACGTTTCATCGTTGAGGTTGCTTGGCAGGCACATTTCGTAACAAACATGTTCATCCAGCCTACAGCAGAAGAGCTTGAGAACTTCGAGCCTGATTTCATCGTATACAATGCTTCAAAAGCAAAAGTTGAGAACTACAAAGAGTTAGGACTTAACTCAGAGACATGTGTAGCATTCAACATTACATCAAAAGAGCAGGTTATCATCAATACATGGTACGGCGGAGAGATGAAGAAAGGTATGTTCTCTATGATGAACTACTACCTTCCACTTAAGGGAATGGCTTCAATGCACTGCTCAGCAAACGCTGATATGAACGGTGAGAACACAGCTATCTTCTTCGGACTTTCAGGAACAGGAAAGACAACACTTTCTACAGATCCTAAGCGTCTTCTTATCGGAGATGATGAGCACGGCTGGGATGACAACGGTGTATTCAACTTCGAGGGTGGATGTTATGCAAAGGTTATCGGTCTTGATAAAGAGTCTGAGCCTGATATCTACAACGCTATCAAGAGAAACGCTCTTCTTGAGAACGTAACAGTTTCAGAAGATGGAAAGATTGATTTCGATGACAAGAGTGTTACAGAGAATACTCGTGTATCTTACCCAATCAACCACATTACAAATATTGTTAAACCTGTATCATCTGCACCAGCTGCAAAGAATGTAATCTTCCTTTCAGCAGATGCATTTGGAGTACTTCCACCAGTATCTATCCTTACACCAGAGCAGACACAGTACTACTTCCTTTCAGGATTTACTGCTAAACTTGCTGGTACAGAGCGTGGAATCACAGAGCCAACACCTACATTCTCAGCTTGCTTCGGACAGGCATTCCTTGAGCTTCATCCTACAAAGTATGCTGAGGAGCTCGTTAAGAAGATGGAGAAGAGCGGAGCTAAGGCTTACCTTGTAAATACAGGATGGAACGGAACAGGAAAGAGAATTACAATCAAAGATACAAGAGGAATCATCGATGCTATCCTTTCTGGTGATATCTTAAAAGCTCCAACAAAGAAGATCCCAATGTTCAACTTCGAGGTTCCAACAGAGCTTCCAGGTGTTGATTCAGGAATTCTTGACCCACGTGACACATATGCTGATGCTTCTGAGTGGGAGACAAAAGCTAAGGATCTTGCAGAGAGATTCAACAAGAACTTCGTTAAGTACACAACTAACGATGCTGGTAAAGCACTTGTTTCAGCAGGACCACAGTTATAATTTATAATTACGTATTGTAGTATTACGGATAAAAGGGCTCTTCCTATTAGCTGGGGAGGGTCCTTTTTGACTGTAAAAGTGGTATTCTGGCACATACTATATCTAATAAAACGTTATTGATAATATGAATTTAAGTTATATTAATAATATTGCTTGACAAATACAGATTATAGTAATATTATCAATGCATGGAACAAAAATAATAGTTAAGAGGAAGGTTTTTCGATGAGAAGACAGGCATTATCTCTTTTAGTTGAGAACAATCCCGGAGTGACGAGCCGCATATCAGGTCTCTTCAGCCGCAGGGGTTTTAATATTGACAGTTTCTCTTCAGGAGTTACGGCAGATCCGCGATACACACGTATAACAATAGTTGCAAGCGGAGATGAGCAGGTACTCGAACAGATAGAGAAACAGCTTGCAAAGCTAGAGGATGTATTAGACATCAAGAAGCTTGAGCCGGGACTTTCAGTATGCAGAGAGCTTATTATGGTAAAGATCAGAGCTGTTGATACAGAAAGACAGGCAGTTATGAATGTAACGGAAATCTTCCATGGCAAGATAGTGGATGTCACACATGATTCCATGATCATCGAGCTTATAGGCACTCAGGACAAGCTGGACAATTTCATCGATCTGCTTAGCGGATATGAGATATTAGAGCTTGCCAGAACCGGAATCACAGGACTAACGCGTGGTTCAAATGACGTAGTCATGTTAGACTAATACAAACAGCTGGCGAATGTTTGCCGGTTATAATATTAGTACTTGCATATATATTTGTTTACATTTTATTTAAACAGGAGGACATTAAAATGGCAGAACCAAGAATTTTTTATCAGGATGATTGTAACCTTTCACTCTTAGAGGGCAAGACAATTGCTATTATCGGTTACGGTAGCCAGGGACATGCTCATGCATTAAACTTAAAGGAGTCAGGATGCAATGTCATCATCGGACTTTATGAGGGAAGCAAATCTTGGAAGAGAGCAGAAGAGCAGGGCTTTAAAGTTTATGTAGCTGCAGAGGCTGCAAAACAGGCTGATATCATCATGATTCTTATAAATGATGAGTTACAGGCAGATATGTACAAGAAAGACATCGAGCCAAACCTTGAGCCAGGCAACATGTTAATGTTTGCTCATGGATTCAACATCCACTTTGGATGCATCAAGCCACCAAAGGATGTAGATGTAACAATGATCGCACCAAAAGCTCCTGGACATACAGTACGTTCAGAGTATCAGGCAGGAAAAGGAACTCCTTGTCTTGTAGCAGTAGAGCAGGATGCAACAGGAAAAGCTCTTGATATGGCACTTGCTTATGGTCTTGGAATCGGTGGAGCAAGAGCAGGACTTCTTGAGACAACATTCCGTACAGAGACAGAGACAGATCTTTTCGGTGAGCAGGCAGTACTTTGCGGTGGTGTTTGTGCACTTATGCAGGCTGGTTTCGAAACACTTTGCGAGGCTGGTTATGATCCAAGAAACGCATACTTCGAGTGTATCCATGAGATGAAACTTATCGTAGATCTTATCTACCAGTCAGGTTTCGCAGGAATGAGATATTCTATCTCTAACACAGCAGAGTATGGTGATTACATCACAGGACCTAAGATCGTTACAGAGGATACAAAGAAGGCTATGAAACAGATCCTTACAGATATCCAGGATGGTACATTCGCTAAAGAGTTCTTACTTGATATGTCACCAGCAGGTCGTCAGGTACACTTCAAGGCTATGAGAAAACTTGCTTCTGAGCATCCATCAGAGAAGGTTGGTGCTGAGATCCGTAAGCTTTATAGCTGGAACAATGAGAACGACAAACTCATCAACAACTAATCTGTCGATCATATAATTGATATACGTTGCCCGGGGAAGTACTTCCCCGGGTTTTTATCATATCGGAAATTAAAACAAAACTTGACAAAATTTAAGGTGATGTGTAGAATTATCTTTGTTTTTTGATTTATTTTAATTATGACAGAGACGGGGCTTTTTTTAACGATATAAGTACTGCTTTTTATCAGACAAAATTAAATCACGGCAGTTTGAAAATCGTTTGTCGTGTATTTATTTCAAGGAGGAAGATTATGTCAGAACCGTACAATCACAAAGCCATTGAGAAAAAATGGCAGGAATACTGGAAAGAACATGAGACATTCAAGACAGATGTCTGGGATTTTTCAAAGCCTAAATATTATGCACTTGATATGTTCCCTTACCCTTCAGGAGTAGGTCTTCACGCAGGACATCCGGAAGGATATACAGCAACAGATATCATGTCACGTATGAAGAGAATGCAGGGCTACAACGTCCTTCATCCAATGGGATATGATTCATTTGGTTTACCGGCAGAGCAGTATGCGGTAAATACAGGAAACCATCCAAACGGCTTTACTCAGGAGAATATCAAGACTTTCTCTAAACAGTTAAGAGAGCTTGGATTCGACTATGACTGGTCAAAGATGATCGCTACAAGTGATCCTGAGTTCTATAAATGGACACAGTGGATTTTCAAAAAGCTTTACGAGGCAGGTTATGCAAAGCATATCGATATGCCTGTAAACTGGTGTGAGGAGCTTGGAACAGTTCTCTCAAATGATGAGGTCATTGACGGAAAATCAGAGCGTGGAGGATACCCTGTAGTACGTAAGAACATGAAGCAGTGGGTTATTGACCAGCCTGCATTTGCAGAGAAGCTTCTTGAGGGACTTAATGAGATCGACTGGCCTGAGTCTACAAAAGAGATGCAGAGAAACTGGATCGGAAAGAGTACCGGTGTAGAGGTTAAATTCCAGATCGTTGGCGGTGGAGAGTTCTCAATCTTTACTACATGTATAGAGACAATTTACGGTATCACATTCATGGTTCTCGCTCCTGATGGAGACATCGTAAAAGGATTTATGGACCGTGTTGAGAATAAAGAAGAGGTTCAGGCTTATATCGATGAGACTGTTAAGAAGAGTGATATGGATCGTACTGAGCTTAACAAGACAAAGTCAGGCTGTGAACTTAAGGGACTTAAATGTATCAACCCTGTAAACGGCAAGGAAGTCCGTATGTTTATCGGTGATTTCGTTTTAGCAAGCTATGGTACAGGTGCAGTTATGGCTGTCCCTACTCATGATCAGCGTGATTTCGAATACGCACAGGCACATGATATCGAGATGATCCAGGTTATTGACGGGGCAGACGTATCAGAGCAAGCTTTCGAGAAACATGATTATCTTGGAAAAGGCTGCAAGCTTATCAATTCAGAAGAGTTTACAGGAATGGTAGTTGAGGATGCAAAAGAGGCTATCACAGCTAAGCTCGAGAAGATGGGTGTCGCAAAGAGAACAGTAAACTACAAATTCCGTGAGTGGATCTTTGCACGTCAGAGATACTGGGGTGAGCCTGTTCCTTGTGTATACAAAGAGGACGGTTCTATCTATTTTCTTCCTGATGACGAACTTCCGCTTGTACTTCCAGAACTTGAGGATTACAAAGGAAAGAACGGAAAAGCTCCACTTGAGAATGCTACAGAGTGGAAACAATATGACAGAAACGGTGTAAAGGGCGTAAGAGAGACATCTACAATGCCTGGTTCAGCAGGATCTTCATGGTATTACATGAGATATATCGATCCACACAACGATAAAGAATTTGCAAATCAGGAGCTTTTAAAGCACTGGCTTCCTGTTGATCTCTATGTCGGTGGACCTGAGCATGCTGTAGGACACCTCATGTATTCAAGAATTTGGAACAGATTCCTTTATGATGAGGGCTTATCACCTGTAAAAGAGCCATTCAAAAAGCTCGTACATCAGGGAATGATCCTTGGCTCAAACGGTATCAAGATGGGTAAACGTTACCCTGAGTTCGTTGTAAATCCAAGTGATGTAGTAGAGCAGTATGGCGCAGATACACTCCGTCTCTATGAGATGTTCATGGGACCACTTGAGGTTTCTAAGCCTTGGAATGATAACAACGTACAGGGTGCAAAGAGATTTATAACTCGTGTATGGAATTTCTTCACAGAGCCTGAGAACATCATTGAAGAGGATGACGGAAAGCTCACAAGAATTTACCATCAGACTGTAAAGAAAGTCACAAATGACTTCGAGGCACTTGGATACAATACAGCTATCAGCCAGATGATGATCTTCGTAAATGAAGTATACAAGGCTGGCAAATGTCCTAGAGAGTTCGCAGAAGGTCTTGTTAAGATGCTTTCATGTGTATGTCCACACGTAGGTGAGGAAATCTGGCAGAAGATGGGACACAATGACACTATCGCATACGAGCCATGGCCAACATACGATGAGGCAAAGACTGTTGAGGATACAGTGGAGATTGCTGTGCAGATCAACGGAAAGACAAAAGGTACACTTGAGATCGGAAAACAGGATCCAAAGGATGAGGTTATCGCAAAAGCTAAAGAAGTAATTGCAGATAAGCTCACAGGAAATATCGTAAAAGAGATCTATGTTCCGGGACGTATCGTAAATATCGTAATGAAATAATGAGCGCAGCGAATTATTTCATGCGAGGATGCGCATAGGTATCAGCCGTAGGTATATTATGTCATGAGCAAATACGCTGGATGCGTTGATTTGTTATATAATGTGGAATTAGAAGTTTAGTAATTAAAAAAATTACCCGGTATTTCGGATTGCCATTGATAAGGCGGATGAAATATCGGGTAACTTTTTTGTTATAAGAATATTGGGGAGCGGATTAAAGAGTGTGTGAAACTTTTTCTGTAAATAGCTAATAATGGCAAGGTCTTCTATGGT
>CAVICC010000088.1:0-5949 GCA_963641405.1 bacterium
GTCCATCCCTTATCATAAGGTACTGATAAAAATAATTTCTGGTCCGAAGATGCCCCTGTAACATTTACTTTGATATGTCCATTACTTATATCATACTCATCAGGTATACCATTTCTTAATTTTTCTGACATCATAGCCAGTGTGTCAAGGTTTAATGCATAAAAGCTTACATTCTCACTGTCAATACTATAAAGCTTATCCGTATTAAGTGTCACGTTTGCAGACGTATCATCAATCCCTGTAGGTATATAAAATACCGACTCTGACAACCAGCACGCATATGGTGTAGTATAGCTTCCATTCACATCAAGTGTAACTTCAGGCCATCCAAACCAAGGAATATCTCCATAAACTGCATAATTTCCTTCAGGAACAGAAATATTATACACATTTCCTGCATCTGACGATTCTACCGTATACTCCAATTCTTCGTACACATCACTGTCATTACCTGTCAATTCCCTATAAAGACTGTTCTGATATTCAAATGGATCTTCTTTGTCACTTGTTGCTTTTTCTGTAGAATCACTATACACAAAAGCCATTGGGAGGCTATACGGATTCTCATATACAGCTTTGCCATTGTATGTATCTATATCAGACACTTTCACAAGACCATTGATATCATAAGATGACATCACATACTTTACTCCAAGAAGTGAGTCTGCACCGAGAATGGAAGTATCAACTATACACATATTCTCACCATTCTTGCGGTATCCAAGTCTTTGAAGGAAATTTCTCTGATTATCATCCGGAGATGATGTATATCCGCTGATAGACCAATATCCAAATGCCAGGGCCTCATTATAATTTGCTGTAAGACCATCATCAGACATATTTCTGGTAGACGTCTGTGTCATCCTGTATGTGCTATCATCATATGTCTTTATCTGTTCAATCTGCTTCTGCTGACTATTTGTATATTCATAATAGTCATTTACATCATCAACATAATATGTATTCATCAAAAGAGATGCATTATACGAATAATCAAATAAACATAGGCATGCAAGCAATCCCATAGATAATACTCGACTTGCCACTCTTTTCTTCTCGCAGATCTGACCACTGAAATACATTATAGCCGAAATAAATGCTCCTATGAGCATAAACATTATACCAGTACGGCTTGTTTGTTCAAAATCCCACACCGCACGTATGTGATCCAGAATAAGAAGAAATATTCCGAATCCAACTCCACATTTAAATGGTAGAAAATATTCCTTTTTTTTATCTGCATTCATAAAATACTGTGCTGCAATGAATAAAATAACAAAAATGCCCTGATGAGAAAATCTGTACCAATAACTGCTTACCACCTTAAAAAGTGAAAATACCATGTATAGTGGCACAAAATAATAGCATAACAAACTAAATACAGCCAGACATCCAAGTACAACTTTCTTATAACAGCTTATTGTACGGCTAAAAAAGAAAGATATCATACCTATTATTGCCAGACAACCGCAAAATAATGCGACACTTCCATCTGAACTAGTCGCTCCATATGTAAAATTCTGAACTGTCGAACCTATTCTGCCATTGAAATGCAAACTAAACAGATCATCCAGATTAAGTGTTCCACGACTACTATTTCCAAGTGCCTTTACAGTCGGCAAAAAGAGACATGCGCTCAGCATTACTCCAAGCACCATATATATTACATATCTTAGGGCTGTACTCACAAATCTTCTTAAAAGGCAAATGAAAGTTTCACACTGTGGTCTGCTAAGTATGTACTCCATAAGAAACCAAATTCCAGAAAAAAGACAGTTCACACCAGCAATATACCAGTTCACAAATATACTATAACCAACAGCTACAGCCAGTTTTAAGCCACTGTTTTTCTTCCCCTGGACTATTCTATATACACCAAGTAATATAAGTGGCAGCATATATACTCCATCGAGCCACATAATATTACTTGACTGGGCAATGCTATACTGTGAAAGGGAATATGCCACAGATAATGCAATAACGAAAAACAGCCTGCATTTATCATCTATTTTCTTTTCGAATCTCTTTAAAAGGAAATAGCAAAACGTCATAGATGCTGTTGTAAGCTTAAGAGTCACATTGATATTAAAAAAAGCATTCATCTGTGCCTTTTTAAATAAAAGTGACAACAGCATGAACGGTGAAGACAAATAGTAACTAAATACAGCTATATTAGTTCCTCCAAGTGTCTTTCCAAATGAGTACAATATACTATTCTTTCCATCTGCCACATCTTTTAGATATGAATAAAAATCAAGATATTGTATATTTGCGTCCTGCCATGCCAATGATTTATCTCCAAATGGTGCAAAACCATTCATATATAATAAAACTGCCATGATAACGCAAGTTATAAAACCTGATAATAATATTATTAACCACTTTTTAGATTTCTTTAACATAAATAAATCCTACTTTTCTACATCCTTTTTGTCCGCTGCCAAATAAGATAAACTAAACCAAGTGTATTTCAATAGCTCATTTTTTCTCTTATCATTCATATCTTTTATTTTTTACCTATATATTTATAAAAAAGACTGCTCTCCACATCACCGGAAAAATTGTAACTATCAAATATCTGTTCTTCTGTCACGCTATCTGCATACACAAAATGATTCTCATGATAATAATAATTAGTCATCGCTGTCGTTCTCGTAATCTCATGCATAGGTGTAAAACTACCCAATGCCAAAAGAATTGTGATTGGAATAAAACATCTCCAGTCCTTCTTTCTCCATGTCATCACCCATGTTTCCATGACAAGAACAAATAATATCAAAAGAGCCGGAATTGAAGCTCTCATGCAAAAATCTGTTCCATGTCCCAGCTTAACAAGAGGACAGATCAACAGCCATACCGTACATATATACAAAAGAGGATTTTTCTTCTGATACTTATAGACAGCAAAAACATAACACAAAAATTCTACAAATATAAAGAGAACATACATCATCAGATATCCTCTGACATCTCGTCCTTCTCTAGAAAACGATGACAATTGTCCCGCTTCATTTGCAAATAAATAAAATGCTGCTATAAGTCCCGAGATTCCGCCACCTAGAATATTCTCAAATGTAAATGTATCCTTAACCCACGCTTTCCACCAGGCTGCGGCATGTGCCTCTTCATATTTTCTTGAGAAAATAAAATAAATCACAAACGGCACAAGTCCCATAAACGGCAATGGACCCTCTAAGAGAAGCAATCCCATCAACAATACTATATAACCATTTTTCTTTTGTAAATATATTAATAGTACTACAATCCAGCTAGGCAACGCCTGATTGAACACCCAGAAAAGTTGAGTTGTAAAGCTAGAATACTGATCATCGCCCCATATCTCAAGCTGCCATAATCCATTCAAATCCTTAAATGTGCCATTTACAAGGTAATATCCTACAATATCTATTCCACTAAAGAAAATAAATAATACTATAGGCCATATACGGAATTCTCCAAGTATACTTGAAATAAGCAAATATACTATCATAATACCAATCACAGCCCAAAGCGTCTGAAAGCAAAAGCCGGCATTTATCCCAAGTACTTTTCCAACTACAGCAGATGGAAGCCAGAAACCAATATAATACATCAGACCTCTGCCATCTTTATTTACAGGCCACTCATAATTAACCAGAATCTCAAAAATCGGATTTCTGCATTCGTGATCTGTATTCTGAAAGACTAATTTCCCTATACCAGATAAGTATACCCACACTCCTACAATAATAAGTACAAATATAAGTGTCTCTATATTCTTTTTGTTCCATTCAGGTAGCCTAAGCACATTGGCATGCCTACATAACCTGTACCAGCAAAAAACCAGTACTATCGCACCTGGAATGGCAATATAAAGCCTGCACCATCCGAATAAAAAGATCAGCACCGGCAAAAATAAATATAAATATATAAGACCTGATAAAACATTATGTTTTTTCATAAAACTCAAATTCCTTTAAATTACTCACTAAAAATTTCTTGCAAAAACAGACGACTCTTACTCTGCATATTTTATATATGTGTATGACATATCTGCAATCTTATCCTGACCTATTTTTCCCGGATGTGTAGAATATTCATCCACAAGATATGGCACCAACTCGCTATTACGATCTGATACAGACTTTTCTTCAACATCCCAATCATTCTCCGTATCTATGCTTAGATAATATGGAACAAGATAAATATTCTCATTTTCCCGCTGATCATATTTATCAATCAGCTTCTGAATAAGCTCTAATCTCTTGTATTTATTCATCTGCGTAGACGTATTACCATTCCCGTACTCATAATCTGCCGGTAGTATACATAATCCTATAAATACATTTATCTGATCGTTATATTCCTTTATGGATTGAAGCATATACTCATAGCATTTTAATGTTTCGGAATCATCACAGGCATTAACATCATTTATTCCCAAATTTATAAACACATCATCAACTCCATCTGGATAATTATTCATCATATATGCACTAAAGTCAAAGTGCTCATCCTTTTTAGCACTTTCGACATAGAATGCATTATCTTTATCAAGGTAACTCTGATCATTGCAATAATTATATGCACTCCACCCCCCCCTTCCTTCATGCCTATAATTTTCCTCTCCGAAAGTACCTAGCAGTTCAATATCTGTTCCGTCTTTTTTAAAGAGGTCATAAACTTCCTTCACATATCTGCCATCCTGTGTAATACTGTCGCCAATGAATAAAACTTTTCGTCCGTCTTTAACAGTTTTATTTTTTTCAACCATGGCAAGCGTAAATTCTTTTTCCAAGTTTTTATCTTCTGCAACATTTACAACCATATTTGCATCGATCCACTTGTTATAATCTAGATCCATTCTCGCAAATTTCTTCATGGAAGTAAATTCCCACTGATCAACATAACACGCATTTGCCAAATCGGCACGCATCCCACAAATCACATTATCATAAAAAATGTCCAGGTTCGTTCCTGGGCAATAGACAATCTTAGATGGCAAAACAATTTTTGCAGAATTCCATCCATTGTATGAATTGTCCCCAATCTGCTCTTTAAGCTGCTCAATTTCTTGATTATTATTCGTCTCTAATATATGAAATCTATAATACATATATATATTAGAAATGAACAATAATATTATAATACCGATAACTGCTATTTTCTTTTTTTTACTCATTATAAAAACCTCAATTGGCTAAACTATTTAGCTTTCTTTCCATCACCAAATGCCCAAAACTTATTCATAAAGAAATTAATAGGCACGTTCACCAGAAGATTTATGATAGGAGCAAATATCTTTGGTACTCCAATCCATTCAACCCATAGTAATGAAAATATACTATTGAGAAACAGACCTGTAAAAGCATATGATATGTATGTCTTTATAAGAACCTGCCACATATTACGATTCTGATTTTCATCCTGCTTGAACACGTACTTATTATTCCAGTAAAACGACCACAACACACTAAGAAGAAATGCAATAACCTGCGCTACAAGGTAATCGACATTCACTATCAGCGCATTAGTCTGAAAAATAAATAATGAAAGCACATAAATCACATAATATACCAAGGTATTGCTCACACCTACTATTCCAAACTTCACAAACTGAAGCAAAGCTTCCCAGTTACTGTCTGATAGGTTTATGTGAAGAATCTTTCTGATCACTAAATCCATTATTGTTTCTATTATGTTCCATATTTTATTACTCATTTATACCTCATATCTTTATAATAATGCATTTCTTTAACACTATATCCACTTTTTGTGTTAGAAAATGCTTCTATAGTCTACCACATTGTATCATCTAACAGGACCAATATCAAGTTGATATAGTCGGTTTGCCCTAGGCAGAAATCTATAACTCAAACTTCCCACATATAAAATAGTGCTGGTATCGCCTGGGATGCGGGATGCACCACACTAAAATAATTAAAGGTGGACATTTTATTGTCCACCTTT
>CAVICC010000089.1:0-5939 GCA_963641405.1 bacterium
AACTTAGCTGGAGGCGGCATTTACTCCCACTAGACTAAGGAATCGTGAAAGCGTATGCCACAGACGTACACCGCGACTCAAGTGTTCAACTGGCAAAATGTACACAAACTTCGAGCCCAAAATCGACGCCTAACAAATTTACGCAATCACCGCGAAATGTTCTGTGATTGGCAGCCGCGCAAGCTACATCCCAGACGGCACCAACAACATTCTACATGAGGAAATCGTATATTTTACTGTCCACTCATAAGTTCATTGTAAAGTGTATCCATTGCAGCTGTCTGCTCATCGCTCACGCTTAAATCATCATGATCAGCCCACATATCAGCAAACTCCTGCATGATTGGATTATCAAAATAATCGCTTTCAACCAGATCCTTGATCAGATCCTGCTTTACAGCCGGAACACCGCCCCATTCATTTGCAATGGCTGCTGCTGCCTCCGGAGTAAATGAATAGTTAATAAACTCATTTGCCAGTTCTTTATTTTTTGAAGAAGCTGCAATAGTCCAATACTGTGTATAACCAAGGGTGCTGTCCGGAATAATCTCAAATTTATCCCAGTTAGCCTTATCATCGCTCATGAGCATGTTGTAATCATATGTGTATGCTACAGAACAATCACCAGTCTCCATTGGCGAGATTGAACTTGCGCCGAAAGCTTTGACATTTGGTTTTATCTCCTGTAAAAGTGCCTGTGCTTCATTTAATTCATCCTCATCTGAACTGTTAGGTGAATATCCAAGTGCTTTAAGTGCACCGGCATACAGTGAAATTGTTGCATTTGTACACCATAACTGTCCTTTTAATGCCGGATCAGCAAGGTCTTTCATTGAAGTAATTTCAATCGGACATGTTTCCTTGTTTACTACAATACCGGTGTAGAGAGGTCCACTGATTGGAAGACAGTATTTCATATCTTCATCTCCGATTGGACCTTTCTCCAAATATGTAGGATCAATATTTTCGCTGTTTTTGATCACATCATAATCAAGAGGCTCCAGAAGATCTGCATCTACAAATGACTCTACATATGCACTTTCGATATCTATGACATCATACTCACTGCTGCCCTGAAGCATTTTGGCAAGGATTGTATTCGTATCCTCCACATATGTCACGTTTACTTTGACACCATATTTTTCTTCAAAACCTGATATCTGATCATCTGCCACATCGCCTTCCCAGGTCAGGACGTTTAATGTTCCACCCTTAGAGGAACCGCTCTCTGTTCCATCTCCGGAACTGCTGCCACAGCCCGAAAAACAACCTGCCACCATTGCTGCCATTAAAAGGCACGATACAACTTTCTTTTTCATCGTCAATTCCTCCTTTTTATAGATCAATTCGTCTGGATTTTTTACTCTTTTCTTGTTTTGTCTTAATCAGATCACTGATCAGATAAATAAGAACACATAGTACACTTACTGCAAAAATGATTGTAGTCAGTGCATTTATCTCCGGTGAAACACCTTTTTTCATCATAGAATATACTTTCATTGGAAGTGTTGTTGTTCCCGCATCGGCAAGGAATGATGTAACGATCAGCTCATCCAGTGCAAGGGAAAATGCCATAAAAGCTCCTGAGACTATGCCCGGCATGATCTGTGGTATTGTCACATGAAATAGTGTATATACACGATCGGCTCCCAGATCGAGCGATGCCTCCTCAATTGAAGGATCCATGCCGACAAGTCTCGACTTGACTGTTATATATACGTATGGCAGACATATTGTCGTATTACCAATTACGATAACAGGTATGCCGAGGGAGATTTTCATAGTATTAAAAATCATAAACATGGCAACCGCAAGCACGATCTCTGGTATTACAATTGGAAAATATACTGAGTTTGTTATTAATTTTGCAAATTTACTTTTTGATTTTTTATAACCAATAGCACCCATTGTTCCGATAAGTGTTGCAAAAAATGTTGTAAGAATCGCAATTAAAATTGTAGTTCCAAAGATTGACCAAAGCTCGGTGTCGCCCATGAGCTTTGTATACCATTTTGTTGTAAATCCCTGCCAGACTACATTAGCCTTGCTTGTGTTGAAGGAAAAAACAACCATGACCGCAACCGGTGCGTAAAAAAAGATAAATAAAAGTATTACATAAATTTTCTGTATCTGATTTGTTATTGTTTTCTTTCTCATAGGCCTATGCTCCTAAATCATCCAAATCACCACCGAGTTTGGTGTAAATAACTACCATCAGTAATATGATAAGTGAAAGCACCATTGAGAGTGCTGCACCAAACGGCCAGTCTCTTGAGACTGTAAACTGGCGGTATATCAGGTTACCTACCATAAGGCTTGTTCCACCACCTAACATATCTGTTACCATGTAGTAACCTATACATGGAATAAATGTCAGAATAACTGCTGCGAATATTCCCGGAGAGGTCAGCGGAAGTGTCACTTTAAAAAATGTTTTTACCGGTCCTGCTCCAAGATCTTTTGAAGCCTCAATAAGTCCCGGATCAAGCTTTTCTATCGAAGAATACATCGGAAGTACTGCAAACGGCAGAAACATATAGATCATTCCTACAATAATTGCAAAGTTATTGTACAAAAGCTCTAACGGCTCCTTAATCAGATGAATATTCATAAGAAAGCTGTTGATCACTCCACTGCTGTTTAAAATAATTACAAAACTGTACAATACAACAAGTCCGCTAACCCAGAGTGGAAGCATTAAAAGTATTGTCAGCAGTGAGGATGTCTTTGATTTTACTTTTGCAATAAAGCTTGCAAGAGGATATCCCATTAATACTGTAAGTGCAGTCGTCCAGATTGCTACTACAAGCGACTGTTTGATAACAGTTGCATAAACCGGGTTAAACATCTCTTTGTAATTGTCGATTGTCGGCTTATACTGAATGATTCCGAGAGGTCCCTTCGTCATAAAACTCATAAATGCCAGCAGTGCGAATGGCGCAAGCACGAAAGCTATCATCCATACAGCAAGCGGTGCCTGCATTATAAAATTGGTAATCTTTGCTCTTTTTGTTTTTTCACTCTTCTTCATCCAGATCACCTCCATTAATATCCCTGGTAGTATCGGTATGTATCAGTTCTTTTTCCTTGATAACAACACCCTTGTTAAGATCCCAGTACAGATAAACCAGATCTCCAGGTTCTGCCAGATCTGACGCATCAAATCTGTTAACACGGATTTCAGTTCCATCATTTAATGTGATCATCATTTTTATCAGATTTCCGACAAAAATATTTTCTTTTACAATTCCCTTTATGCTAAATCCTTCAACCGGATCTTTTGAGAATTTCATGTGTTCAGGACGGACAGATACTGACAATCCATCATTTACAGCATAATCATCATCTGGATTGATCGAAGCCATAGCCTTTCCAACCTCTGTTCCGATTACTGCTTTGTCACCATTTACTTCCAAAACAACTGCGTCTAACAGATTAGTCTCTCCAATAAAGTTTGCAACAAATTTTGTCTTTGGATGTTCATAGATTTCAATTGGTGTATCGAGCTGTTCTATCTTTCCTTCATTTATAATTGCAATACGATCTGACATGGTAAGTGCTTCTTCCTGATCATGTGTAACGTAAATGAATGTAATGCCAAGCTTCTTCTGAAGTCTTTTCAGCTCTATCTGCATCTGTTTACGAAGCTTAAGATCAAGCGCTCCAAGCGGCTCATCTAATAGGAGTACTTTAGGGCGGTTGATAATTGCTCTTGCGATAGCTACTCTCTGCTTCTGACCACCTGACATCTGTGTTATACGACGCTTTTCAAATCCTTCAAGCTGGATCATTTTAAGTGCCTCTGTAACGCGCTCCTTGATCTCAGCCTTTGGCACCTTTTTTACCTTAAGACCATATGCCACATTGTCGTATACGTTCATATTTGGAAAAAGCGCGTAATTCTGGAACACGGTATTGACATCTCTCTGATAAGGTTCCTTTTTTTCAACACTCTCACCCTGTACTTTGATCATTCCCGATGTCGGCAATTCAAATCCAGAAATCATTCGCAGGGTAGTAGTCTTTCCACATCCTGATGGTCCAAGAAGTGTCAAAAATTCTCCTTCCTCTATATTCATATTCATGTTTTTTACGACATGATTTTCTCCATACATTTTTTCAACATTCATAATTGAAACAATTGTTTTACTCATAACCGTGTGCCTCCAATCTTTCTTTATCCTATTGCGTCCGAATCACGCTCATTTGTACGAATACGTACTGTCTCAAGCACATCCGTTACAAAAATCTTTCCATCACCATTTTTTCCGGTTCCGATTGTTGCTGTGATATCAACCAGGATATCCTCGACCACGTCATCTTCGACTACAACAAAAGCCATGATTTTCGGCAGAAGATTGATATCTTCCCCTGTGAAATTCATCTCCGGAATATATCCTTTCTGGCGTCCGCATCCCATAACGCTGTAAACTGTCATTCCCATGCAGTTGTGTGATGCTAATACTTCCTTAAGTCCAACTAATTTTTCTGGTCTGGTTACAATCTCAATCTTTTTCATCATCATTTCCTCCTTAATAAAAAAACAGTCTCCGGTGTTTTTTCGTCACCATCGACTGTTCTATAACTATTTATTTGATAATTACTGTCGTTTTAATAACAGCTTTCATAAATTTGTACTACATCGGATTCTGCAAGCGACATATTTCCAGCATCACTCAATCCAAATTCATCTACGGCTTTCTTTGCCATTGCCGGAATATCTTCTTTGCTTGTTGCCCCAATTGACTGAAGTGTAAGTGTAAGTCCCATATCTTTATATACTGTTTCTGTCATTTTAATTGCTTTTAGTCCGATTTCATGATCTGTTCCTTCAGTTATCTGGAAAACTTCCTTTGCATACCTTTTAAAATCACCATATGTATTTTCACCTAAAATATGCTTCATCCAGGCTGCATCGATAATTGCCATTCCATGTCCATGTGTTACATGATACTTATTAGTGAGCTGATATTCCATCGCGTGACACGGCCAACTGCTGCTATTTCCACAGGCAATGAAACCATTGATCGCCCAACTGGCTGCCCACATGAGATTTTCTCTGGCTTTTTCATTTTTAGGTTCTTTTACTGCAATTGGTCCATATGTTACACACACTTTCAGGATCGCATCCATCATAGATTTTTCAATATCCAAAATATCTGCTCCACTAAAATAGTATTCAAAAATGTGTGACATTATATCGGCAACTCCTGCTGCCGTCTGGTACGCTGGTACAGTGTAAGTATAAGTCGGATCCAGGATGGAATACTTTGGATAAAGGATGTCATCATTTATCTCTGCTTTATCGCACTCCTTGTCATTACTGATAACGGAACTGCTATCCATCTCGGAGCCGGTTGCCGCTACCGTAAGTACGCTTACTATCGGAAGTGCATCAGTTATAAGACTGTTATCCTTTACAATATCCCAGGCATCTCCATCGTAAAAGCAGCCAACTGAGATCGCTTTTGCACAATCTATTGTACTTCCTCCACCAATTGGAACTAAGACCTCAATACCCTCTCTTCTGCAAAGCTCAATACCACGTCTGACTGTTGCAATCTGTGGATTAGGTTCTACTCCGGCAAGCTCTGTAAAAGTAATATCGTTTTCCTTAAACAGCTTTACTGCATCATCGTATATTCCTGCTCTTTTGATGCTTCCGCCTCCGTATATAAGCAACACTTTTTTGCCATACTGTTTCACAAATTCCGGAAGCATTTTGATCTGGCCTTTTCCAAATGCTATTTTTGTCGGTATATTGTAAATAAAGCTATCCATCCTGTCACCTCTTTCTTTTTTTATGTTTTGAATGTTATACTATTGTATCGTACCAGAGTCAATGTTTTTTATTTTAAGTTTTACTCAGCATTTGCAAAATAAACGTAACTGTTCAGTACCTTCACAGTTGCGAGCCGCAAGCGCATTAGAATCAGCTT
>CAVICC010000090.1:0-5910 GCA_963641405.1 bacterium
CATAATATATTTTTTCTTACGAAATATGCGGTACCGCATATTTCTGTACTGAATATTTACTCTTTATCTTATATTCACTTCATGTATCAGGTCTCTATCCTTACATTTGTCCAGGCAAGGATGTCGCTGTATACCTTTTCTTTTCCTATCTCATTTAAAATCTCATGGCGGTAGCCGTCATAAAGCTTGTATGTAACATCCAGATTGCCGGATGCCTTTACCATGTCATATACCTTTTTAACGCCCTCACCGAGATCTCCTACCGGATCATCCGAACCCGATACGATAAAAAGAGGGAGCTTTTTAGGTATTTTGTTCACATTCTCCTGTCTGCAGTCATACTGTACTGTCTCCATCAGCCCTTTATAGCCGCTGACAGTAAATTTAAATGTGCAAAGCGGATTGGCATAATACCATTTGACGATCTCCTCATCCCTTGTAAGCCAGCTATTCGCAGGATTTTTCCCTGTCATGTCAAATTTCTTATATGGCTTTCCAAAAGAAAGTGTCTCTACCATGTGGCTGACATAGTGCCATCCTCTTACTTTCCCTAAGAAACCTACTACTTTAAGCCCGAGTGATGTGGTCTTTTCCGGCACATACCCTGTGCCGCAGATAATAGCACCTCTTAAATCATCACCGTGTATCGTCAGATACTTTCTAAGCAGATACGAACCCATGCTGTGAGCAAACATAAAGTATGGGTGACTTGCATTTTCGCCCTGAATGAGCGTGCGAAGCCTGTGCATATCCTCCACAAGAATATCACTCTGCCCATCATCGGTAAAATATCCCAGATCCTTCTGTGACACAACCGACTGACCGTGTCCGAGATGATCATGCCCGACTACCATATAGCCATTATCTGTCATAAACCCGGCAAACTTCTCATATCTTTCGATAAATTCTATCATTCCATGCGTGATCTGAAATATCGCCTTATATTTGCCATCATCCGGCAACCACTTTACTGCATGTATCTGCGTCCTTCCATCTGCCGATGCGAAATTAAAATCCTTCTTTTGCATATATTTCCCCCTGTATATACCTGTTATATTCTTGTACGCTCCTTTGAATACTCGAGTATCTTGTCAAGCGTGCCTCTGATCTTTGACGAAGTACCTTGCTGCGTGGATATTTCCGTCATCACATCCTCGATCTGCAATTTGTTTTGATTCTCACTCTTTATGATCTCGTCCTGTGCATTTTTTATAGCTACTATTTGCTGGCGACAGAACTCTATCATATCTACTGATATCTCGTCACACTGTGAAAATACATGGTTAAGCTCAATACCCTGCTTCATGAGGTTGTTTGTCGCAACATTATTGTCCTTTAACAGATTGACCAGATATGCCACCTGCTCATGCAGGCTGATAATCTCCTCCTCTGCTGCCGAAAGCTCCTCCTTCATTGCATTTATCGCGTCATCATATACCACAGAGGCTGTCCTTATATTCTCAGTCGCCTCAACAAAGCGCTTGCCGTCATCTCCCAACATACCGGCTTCTATAGCTGCATTTAAAGCCAGCACACTCATCTGCTTATTCTGATCCTCCATCTGTCCGGTGATGTCTAAGCATCGTGTGAGGCTGTCCTTAATCTTTTCCGGTGCCTTTGAAAGATACTTCGATGGTGTAGTAAAATGCTTGTTATTTTCCACCAAAGCACAGGTTTCCTCGTGTTGTTTAGCTATCGCTCTTGCAGCAATTTCAAGATTTTCAAGATTTGCTGCGGCAGTTTTTACACACTTAGTAAAGTTCTCATTAAGCGAAGCTATACCCTCTATATTGTCCTTTGAACACTCGCCTGCCCTCTTGACATTATCCTCAAGCTGTTTTAAAGATGAGAGCTCTCGCTGTCTAGAATTCTCCATCTCCTCATAGTCAGCCTGTATCATATCAGCCTTGCTGCCTATGTTTTCAAAAAATCCTCTGTCATTTGCCAGTTGTTCTTTCATGTATGCTATTTCTGCAACAGATAGTCTGTTTTTGTTCCCAAACACTAATTTATTCTCCTTTAAAATATACCTATATTTATATTCTATCATTTGTAATATTGGATTTCAAACTGAAGAGACTCATTTTCTTTATATCTGTTAATTTTCGGTGAATATACTATTGAAAGAACAATATCATTGAATCTGCCACGCTTTGCATTCTCCAAAGACTGCTCCCCGAACTGCTGTCTGATATATTCAAAAAAATTATCTATGTCACCAAAATATATAGCAGATATCGGTGTTCCGTGAGCTGAGATCATCGACAACCTGAGGACATTGTTATTTTTACCGACCACCCACATACGGCTGATTCGCAGATTTCTGTCTGCAAATACAGGGCGTGTATTATCCTTTCCAAATGGGGCAAGCACCGAAAGCTCCTCCACCAGTCCCATAGACGCATAATCCACAGGCATAGGCACATCAATATGTATCTTTGGTTCAAGCTCTTCATCCGTCAAAGAAGCAAAATCATTTATCTTTTTTCTGAAAAGCTCCACATTTTTTTGTGGCAGTGAAAGTCCTGCCGCCATTGGATGTCCACCAAACTTTGTAAAAAGCTCCTTACATTTACACATTTCCTCATACATCGAGTATTCCTCGATAGATCTTCCCGAACCTTTTACACCATCCTCGCTCTGTGTCAGTATAAATGTAGGCTTGTTGTATTTTTCCCTGATACGTCCTGCAATAATGCCAGCGATACTCTCATGCACATCTTCCAGATAAATGACTATGACTCTGTCATTTTCATATTTCCCGTTCTCATATATATCAACCGCCTGCTCGACTCCCTGACTGGTAAGCTCTTTTCGCTTGTCATTTAATTCTACAAGCTCTCCGGCTATCGTCATCGCACGGCTTTCATCCGTACACAAAAAAAGCTCCAACGCTCTCTTTGCGGTATCAAGACGTCCTGTAGCATTGACGCACGGTCCGAGCACAAAACCAAAATGATAAGCTTCGACATTTTCAGGTTCTATATTACAACTTTCTATAAGGGCTTTCATGCCGATATTTGTCGTGTGATGTATACGTTTTAAGCCTTCCTTTACAAGAATACGGTTTTCCCCGGTAAGCGGCATGACATCCCCGACCGTGGCAAATGCAACATTTTCTAAAAGTTCAAGAGCCTCTGCCTCATCTATTCCGTATTTTCTATACAAAAGTATGACCATTTTCCATGCAACAGCCGCTCCGCAAAGCTCCTTGTAAGGATATGCGCACTCTTTCTGATGCGGATTTACTATCGCATCTGCGACACTGTATATGTATTCCTTTTTACCGTTTTTCTCAGTAAAAGGAACTTCATGATGATCTGTTACAAGCACGGTCATGCCAAGCTCCTTTGCATGTGCTATCTCATCAATGGCGGCAATTCCGTTGTCACAGGTGATGACAGTGTCAATGCCATCCGAATATGCCTTGTCTATAAGGTGCACATTAAGACCATAGCCGTCCTTTATACGGTCAGGTATCATATAATCCACATTTGCTCCCACTCTTTTGAGGGCTGCCATAAGTATGTAAGTGGACATGACACCGTCTATATCGTAATCTCCGATTATCCTGATCTTTGCACCTTTATTTATCCGCTCAGTCAGGATATCCACAAGAAGCTGTCCGTCTTTTAAATATTTCGGATCAGCGATATCAGACAGCGTGCCGTTCAGATACATATTGATCGCATCTTCGCCTACGACATCCCTGTTTCTTATGATGCGTGCCGTCACCTGATCTATCCCAAAACGTGCTCCGATTGCTGTAAAATCAGCCTTCTTGGCACTAACCATCCACTTTGCCATAGTCCACCTCATAAAGAGTCAGGCCACATGCCGATGCCGTGTAGCCCGCTCTGCTTCTGTCTTTTGAGTCTAATATATCAGCCATTTCATCGGAATCTCGTCTTCCGTCACCAATCTCGATGAGAGTACCTGTTATTATCCTTATCATATTCTGTAAAAATCCATTGCCTTTATATGTGATCACTATATCGGCAGCTTCCTTTTCTATATCTATAGAATAAATCGTCCTTACAGTGGACTTTTTCATCTTCCGGTTGCCGCAGAATGCCTTAAAATCATGCTCTCCGATGAGATAATCTGCCGCCTTTTTCATGCGGTCGATATCGAGCGGCACCTTGTAATCATACACATATTTGCGCCTGAACACATCCGGCACTATCCCTGTGTGTATGGTATACACATATGTTTTTGACACCGCATTGTACCTCGCATGAAACCGCTCCGGCACCTCCTCTATGGATGTCACCGCAATATCAGACGGCAGATGCTCATTGAGCCACATAAATATCTCATCCTTTAAGAAATGCTCCGGCATATGAAAATTTGCCTTCTGCCCTGTCGCATGCACTCCTGCATCTGTGCGTCCTGAGCCTATTACCTCTATATTTTTTCCTGCCAGTGTCGAGAGAACATACTGCAGTTTTCCCTGTATGGTGTCTTCTGTGGACTTCTGCACCTGCCAGCCTTTGTAGCGGGTGCCGTCGTATGCCACGTTTATCATGTAATTTTTCATGTTTGTTTCCTTCTTTGTATTTTTGTACTTCACACCTGTCAGTACAGTTCCGCGATACACGTCACCGCAACAAAGATATTTGAAATCTCATACCATGTATTATAGTCTACCACGCCTGTTACGGGAAGTCCAAAATAACCATACTATTTTTATATCATATGCACAATCATGGTGGAAAAATACTATTATAAATATTATTTTACGATTATCGTATTAAAAAACGACAGCACACTCTTGCACTGACGTAAGAAAAACTATTCATTTATATAGTCCAATGACATATTCTCTTTTACCCGGTCTAATATTAAATCTATCCCCCTAATGCTTGTCACTTTATACTTTTTATCCAATAACTCTTTTAATTCGTCCTGCTGTTCAATGGTCAATTTTAATGACTGCACAAACGTTATCAGAGCGCTTCTATGCTCTGTCTCATCCAATGTGACTCTATCTAACTTCGCAATATTTCTTATTCGCTTACATACTTTTATGTGCGATGTGTCTATTCCGTTATTCTCAAGGTCTTCGTATGTCAGTTCAGCCATATCACTGTATTACCTCAATCTTTCCTGATACAAATATTTTGGCATATTACATTCCATTATCACTGTATGCTCCAGACAGTATGCAAAATGAGTGACAGCAAGAAGATCTGCACAGCCTCCTGGGCTGATATATTTTTCTATAAAATCATCGTCCATCTTAAGAAGCTCAGCTTTTCCTCTTTCTGTAAGAACCCCTCCAAGACACAATACTTTTTTTGCATATTTCTGACAATATTTCATTGTCTCCATATCATGCCTTGACAATATATTGGTATCCCATGTATCTGCAACCAGATGTAGAAGTGTCTGTACCAGTGCGTCATTGACACCTACCTGTTCCTGACGAAGCTTTGTGTAACATGGCAGTGAATATTGTTTTATGGTCTGATAGCCTTTTTCAACTTCGCCGCGGACACCTGTACATCCGCAGAGAATACCCAAAGTAAATATCATTCCTTTATGTGTATTAATTCCCTTTGTAAAAGAATACATCTGGAACTCTGCCGTTTTTCCGGCTTCACGCAGTGGAAGCAATACTTCCTGAACGGGTCTTTGTCTGTATTCCCATCCAATTCGTACAAACTTATCAAAAGAGTCATGCAGGGCTGCGGCAGAAGACATGAATGTAAAATAATCCATATCATAATGTGCACCGGAATTATTGCGATCCACAAGCCCCGGCTTTGGCGTTGCTGAAACTTCATACAACATATACGCCAACTCCGGAATCTGCCTGCTCATTAAAGGAACGGCACAGTTTTTCCGCATAGGCGATTTCTTTTGGAGTAGGAGCAAATGTATCATGAACAAATTTAATCTGTTTCG
>CAVICC010000091.1:0-5855 GCA_963641405.1 bacterium
AGCTAAGTTTATTATGCATGGGTGCTCCAAACGCGCTTTTTACTTTATATAAATTCGATACGTGACGCGCTTAAACGAGTCCGCGCCCATGCAACCTATATCTGGAGGCCGGCATTGAACTCCCACACGACACGTCATAGATCAAGCGTATGTCACAGGCGAACCACACGGCTCAAATGTACAACTGTAAAATGAACATAAATAATCATAAGAGCCCAAAACCGATGCCAACAAATTAGCAATCGAAGTGAGTTCTGCTATCGACAATCGCACGGCCACACTTCTATGCGGCACCATACTAAAATAACGTGTGGGAAGTTTGAGTAAACATATTGAAACGTCATGGTATTTAGATACTGTGGCGTTTTTTGTGCATATGCTCCAAAAATCAACCCAAAATTCTTGGTTAAAAATACGGTTATGTACATAACCTATTTACATATAGAGAGTTCAATGCTATATTGTGGGCATAGAAAGTTATGTACATAACCTGTTGGATATCAACACAAACAAGTAAACATATAGTTCAGAAAACAGGAGGACTTATGAAACAGATTTTAATTGCTACACATGGAAAGATGGCATCAGGCATCCGCTACACAGCGGAACTTATTGTTGGAAAAATGCCGGGGATCACAACAATAGATGCTTATGTTGATCCCGAGGACAACATCGTGGAAAAGTTCAATGATTTTTTCAGAGAGCACGAAGGTGAACGTATCATAGTATTTACTGACATGATGGGCGGAAGCGTAAACCAGAAGCTTATGGAACATGCAAAAAGCGATAATGTCACTCTTGTGACAGGAACCAATCTGCCGGTGCTGCTTCAGGTAATGCTGGCTGGTGATGATGTGACGGATGATGAGATAGAAGGATATATTGAGGAATCAAGAAATGAGCTTCAGTTAGTTTCTAATGGGGATGCTAAAACTGATATGAATGTGGAAAAAAAGAATACGGCTGATGTGAACGAAGATAAAACAGAGGAAAATCCAAAGCTTGCAGTTTCGTATGAAAATTCAGATGCAAAGATAGCAGCACTTCGAGTGGATGACAGACTTATCCACGGACAGGTTGCTATGACATGGACAAAACAGCTTAAGGTTAATGGAATTGTTGTAGCAAATGATGATGCTGCAAATGATAATACACAGAAGATGGCACTTAAAATGGCTGTTCCGGCAGGAATAAAAGTACTTATAAAGCCGGTAAATGAGGCAATAAGAGTATTAAATGATCCAAGAGCTGCAAAAATGAGAATTCTTGTACTGACAAGAAATGTAAAAGATGCTCTTACTGTAAGAAAACAGGTTGGAGAGATAGAATTTTTGAACATAGGAAATACCGGAAGATTTGATGGTATTGATGTTTCAGAGAAAAAACTTCTTTCCCCGACTATCATGCTTACAGAGGATGAGATAAAGAACTTAAAAGAGCTTGTTGAAATTGATCCGAAAACCTGTATGCAGCAGGTGCCAAACGATGAACGCAAGCTTGTAAAAGATGTAATAAATACTTTATAAAAAAGAAGGAGCGTTGAAATTATGTTAAATGCATTTTTAGTTGCACTGGCAGTTTTTATCTGTGTCGGTGGAGCAGAACTGATTGGTTTTACAATGTTGAACCGTCCGATAGTCATCGGACCACTCGTAGGATTATTCCTTGGGGATGTGCAGACCGGAGTAATGATCGGAGCATCGCTTGAGGCTGTATTCATGGGGGTCGTAAATATAGGTGGAGCATCTGCGGCAGAACCGGGAATAGCGACAGCGGTAGGAACGGCATTTGCCGTCATGCTCGGAAAAGGAAGCGAGGTAGCACTGACACTTGCACTTCCTATAGGTATATTAGGACTTCAGATAAAGACAGTATTGTATATCTTTATCGTAGGTATGTTTGCAAAGAAATTTGATCAGCTTGCAGCAGAAGGAAAAGACAAGCAGATAGTCCTGTTACATTATGGATTATGGACTATAAACTGGCTGCTATATTCGTTGGTAGCGTTCTTTGGAATTTTGTTTGGTTCAGATGCGGTAAGCGCACTTATGGATGCTATTCCGGATGTTGTCATGAATGGTCTTACAGTATGTGGAGGACTTCTCCCGGCAGTAGGTATGGCAATGCTCATGAAGATGCTCTGGGATAAAAAGATATGCATGTTTTTCTTTTTGGGATTTGTGCTTTCAGCATATATGAATCTGCCTCTTATCGCGATTGCGGTTATCGGAGTGATAGTGGCAATAACAGTTGGAATGAACGATTACAGATTTAATAAATTAGAGACAATGCGTGTGGCAGCACCGGCAGATGGCAATACTATCGAGTTTGACGAAGAAGAGGAGGAATTTTTCTCATGAGTAAATTAACAAAATCAATTCCGGCAGACGAAAGAAAAATGTTAAAAAAGGCATTCTGGAGATCATTTACTCTGTATGCAGCAGTAAGTCCGGCAAAACAGGGGGCTTCGGGATTTAGTTATGCACTTATGCCTTTTATCAACAAATTTTACAAGAATGACGAAGAGGGCAGAAAACAGGCTCTTGTGAGAAGTATGTCATACTTCAATACAACAATAACATGTTCAACATTTATCATGGGACTTGTAGCTTCCATGGAGAAAAAGAACAGCGAGCAGAAGGATTTTGATGCAAACTCAATAAATGCAGTAAAATCAAGTCTTATGGGACCATTAGCTGGTATAGGAGATTCGATCTTCTGGGGCGTACTCAGAGTTATCGCTGCCGGAATCGCAGTCGGAATGGGAATGTCAGGAAACGTGCTGGCACCTATTATATTCCTTTTACTTTTCAATATACCATCACTTCTGGTGAAATATTATGGTACTTTTTTGGGATATAAGCTCGGATCAGAATATATTCAGAAGGTATATGCGAGTGGACTTATGAATATTCTGACAAAGGCTGCAAGTATAGTCGGACTTATCATGGTTGGCGGAATGACAGCAAGCATGGTTACATTCAATTCAACCTTCGAGCTTAGCTTAGAGGGCGAGTCGATATTGAATCTTCAGTCTATGCTGGATCAGATCTTTGTTGGAATAGTACCACTAGGATTGACCTTACTTTGCTACTATTTACTTAAAAAGAAAAACATCAGTGTCACAGTACTTATCATTGGTGTGATTATTCTTGGTATTGTATTATCATTGCTTGGCATCGCATAAAAAGGAGTAATACGTGAAATGAAAGATTGGTGGAAAAACTCTGTTGTATACCAGATATATCCAAGGAGTTTTAAGGACTCAAACGGAGACGGATTTGGTGATCTGCAGGGCATTATAGAGAAGCTCGACTATTTAAAAGAGCTGGGAATAGATGTTATATGGCTAAGTCCCGTATTTGATTCTCCACAGGATGATAACGGATATGATGTAAGAGACTACAGAAGTATTTACGCAGGCTTCGGTTCAAATGAGGATATGGAGAAACTTATAGAGCAGGCTCACTGCAGAGACATAAGGATAGTGCTTGATCTTGTGGTAAATCATACATCGGATGAACATGCATGGTTTGTGGAAAGCAGAAAGTCAAAGGACAATGAATACAGTGATTATTATATCTGGAAAGATCCAAAGCCGGATGGAAGTGAGCCGAATAACTGGGGATCAAGCTTTTGCGGAAGTGCATGGGAATATTGTGAGGAAAGAGATCAGTATTATCTGCATCTATATAGCAAAAAGCAGCCGGATCTGAATTGGGAAAACGAAAAAGTCAGAGAAGAAGTATATGACTTGATGAGATTTTGGATGGACAAAGGTGCTGATGGCTGGCGTATGGATGTCATTGCGTCGATCTCCAAAGATCAGAATTTCCCGGATTATGAAGAAAATGAGCCTGGCAGGAAATATTATACAGGTAAATATCACAGCAACGGACCAAGACTGCATGAGTTTATACAGGAAATGAACAAGAAAGTACTGTCACAGTATGACTGTATGACTGTAGGTGAGGCGCCGGGATCAACGCCAGAGGTGGCAAGACTTTTTACAGATCCAAAGCGCAATGAGCTGAATATGATCTTTACCTTTGAGCATATGAATATTGACCGCATACCGGGTTCTGTGAACAGGAAATGGGCTTTAAAGCCGTTTGATCTGTGTGAATTGAAGCATGTTATGTCACTTTGGCAGGATAAACTAGAGGGATATGGCTGGAATGCACTTTATTTTGAAAATCACGACCAGCCGCGAATTATATCACGCTGGGGAAATGATACCACATATAGAAAAGAGTGCGCAAAAGCTTATGCAACGGTATTGCACGGCATGAAAGGTACGCCATACATATATCAGGGCGAGGAGATTGGTATGACAAATGTCCATTTTTCCCTCAATGAATATGAAGATATAGAGGTGCGCAATGCCTACAATGAGCTTGTTAAGATTGAAAAGACTATATCCGAAGAAGATTTTAAAAAAGCTGTATGGAATAAGAGCCGTGATAATTCCAGAACACCTATGCAATGGGATGACAGTGAGAATGCGGGATTTACAACAGGAAAGCCGTGGTTTGGGCTTTCAGACAGATACCGCGAGATAAATGTAAAAGAAGCACTGGCGGATAAGGATTCTATTTTCTATTATTACAAAAAGCTTATAGAATTAAGGCATACGGAAGCACTTTTGACGGAGGGTAGCTACAAGCTTATCCTGCCTGATGATAAGCAGATATTTGCATACCTTAGAAAGACGGACAAAGAGACATGGCTGGTTGCCGCAAATATGTCAGAGCAGACGATACCGGCAGATAAATTAAAAGCATATGCTAAAGCGGTATCAGAGGTGAAAATTACAAACTATCCTGACAGGGATAGTCTGGATGAAGTATTAAGACCCTACGAAGCTTTCATGATGAGGGTTTCGGGTTAAGATTATTAGAATTAATACTACAGAAAGGGCGATATACATGACAAAAGAGAGATATATTATAGCAGTTGACATGGATGGAACTCTTCTGAACAGTAAAGGAAAAATAACAGAGAACACTATAACAACTCTAAAGAGCCTTCTTGATGCGGGACACTATATCGTGCCCGCGTCAGGAAGGGCTTTTCCAATATTGCCGGAGGAGATAAAAAATATTTCTGGGATAAAGTATGCTGTCCTTGAAAACGGTGCGATTGTCTGGGACTGGGAAAAACACATACCTATTTCTGCACGCCTGTTGCCGGATGGCATGGCACAGCAGTTATTATTGCAGGTAAAAGCAGAATATTCATATGAAAGATACTATACAGAAGTTATGGCTGGTGGGTTAGTCTTTGCGGAGAAAAGCGATATGCCATACTATAAGGATGCCACGATAGAGGGCAATTTTGCAGAGTACATGCTAAAGGACCATGAGTTTGTCAGAGATATACACAACAGGGCAGACATACTCCAAAGAGCTGAAAAAATTAATCTTTATTTTGAAAATTATGATGCGTCGAAAGAACTTAGAAGGCGATGGGAAAAGAGAAATGATCTCAGTGTGACTACGTCTGTCAGTGGAAATGCTGAATTTACTTCGCCTGCAGTAAGCAAGGGCGTAGGTGTTGCAAAGCTTGGCAGCCTGCTTGGTATAGAGAAAGATCATATAATTGCGATCGGGGATAATGAAAATGATCTGGATATGTTTGAAACTGCCGGAATATCCGTTGCAATGGGAAATGCTTCTGACTCAATAAAAAACAAAGCAGTCCATGTGACATGTGATAATGATCACGATGGAGCTGCTTTGTTTTTGCAGAGATATTTCCGTATGGAGCATTCAAACTTCCAACATATATAATGTTGATGGGAGACCGTTTCAAGTTTTGTGTAAACGTTAAAAACTGATATAAGATTTGTGAAT
>CAVICC010000092.1:0-5768 GCA_963641405.1 bacterium
CCATAGGAGGAATGAGCCATGATAGAAATTATTTGCGGGGAAAAGGGTAAAGGTAAGACTAAAGAACTTTTAGACAAGGTGAATGCATCAGTAAAAGGTAAAGAAGGTTCTATTGTTTATCTGGATAAAAGCCAGAAGCACATGTATGAGCTAAACAATCAAGTACGGCTTATCAATGTAGTAGATTATCCTATTGAAAATTGTGATGAATTTTTAGGATTTGTGTGTGGTATCGTTTCTCAGGATCATGACCTTGAAGAAATGTATTTAGACAGTTTTCTTACGATTGCATCGCTTGATGATGAGGGGGATATCACCAAAGCAATCGAGAAACTTGATGTAATCAGTGAGAAATTCAAAGTAAAATTCATCCTTAGCGTATCTAAGGATATTGAACAACTGCCTGAGTGCGCAAAAGCAAAGGTTATCATTTCTTTATAATTAGATTTATATTATGGGGGTGTGTATATTCACACCCCTTTTTTAAGGAGTAAATTCGTGTCCAAAAAAAATAAAAAAGTTGTAAAGTATAGAAGAGGTTTTAATCTGAATATTGGATTTATTGTCTTTTTTGTGATCATAATATATGTTATATTCCATTTATTTACATATTTCACATCAAAGCCAGTCTCAGAATATGAAGTACAGCAGGGTACTATCGCCACAAACAACATATACAAAGGGCTCATCCTAAGGCATGAGAGTGTTGTATATGCTGAAGAATCCGGCAGTCTAAACTACTATGCTGCAAACGGTTCTAAAGTCAGCACAAAAGATGTCGTATACTCTGTAGACACGGATGGTTCCATATCTTCACAAATTACCGGTGCTCAAAACGATGCATCTGCCATGACCGATGAGACAGCAGACGATATTATTTCTGATATTAACAGTTTTTCGTCTTCATATAACAGTCAGAACTTTTATAAAGTATATACATTCAAGAACAATCTATCTTCAACACTTACACAGGTATTAAGCCAGAGTGCACTTACAAACCTTGGAGATACAATAAGCAGTGCTGAGGCCAATAATACTTTTTATACATTTAATCCGTCATCTTCGGGTATAGTATACTATGGTCTTGATGGATACGAAGAAGTAACGACCGATAATTTTACGCTTGATCAGTATAATAATACAAGCTATGAGGAGACAGATTTATCTCAGAATACTAGCATCAACCAGCTTGATCCTGTATACAAGCTAATAACTAGTGAAAACTGGAATATCCTTATAAACGTATCCGATAAAGTAGCTGAAAGCCTAAATGATAAGTCAGTCGTAAAGATAAGATTTTGTGATGATGATTTTACTACAACAGTATCATTTGACATCACCAAAAAAGATGATCAGTACTTTTTGAAATTAAATCTCAAAAATTCACTTATACGATATGTCAATGAGCGTTTTACAAATATCGAGTTAGTGCCTAGCTCTGATACCGGACTTAAGATACCAAACTCAGCAATCACCACAAAAGAATTTTTTACCATTCCAAAGCAGTATTTCACAGAGAGTGGTGATTCCTCAGATCTGTGTGTAATGGTACAACAGCCGTCATCCGACTCTGTAACCATCGTAAATCCTACCATATTTAGTGAAAATGATGATTATTATTTTGTAGATGATGAAGATCTCTCAGAAGGAGATAAGCTTGTAATGACTGACTCATCAACAACATATACTGTCGGAACCGACAAGGATAAGCTTATCGGTGTATATAATATAAATAAAGGCTATGCTGTTTTCAAACAGATAAAAATACTTTCTGAAAATGATGATTATTCTATAGTCGAAACCAAAACCTCATATGGAATAGCTTTGTATGACCACATAGCCTTAGATGGAAGCTCAGTTGTTGAGAACCAGACTATAACCAAATAATATATTATATAAATCTTTAGAAAGGATGATTTAAATGTTAAAAGAAAATTTAGAACAGGTACAAAAAAATATAAATGCTGCTTGCGAAAAGGCAGGCAGAAGCACGGATGAAGTAACACTCATCGCAGTCAGCAAGACCAAGCCTGTTGAGATGCTCCAGGAAATATACGATCAGGGCATACGTGAGTTCGGTGAGAACAAAGTACAGGAAATGTGCAGCAAAATGGATGTGTTACCTTCTGATATCAGATGGAACATGATCGGACATCTCCAGACAAATAAAGTAAAATACATTGTTGGCAAAACATCGCTCATTCATTCGGTTGATTCACTTCATCTTGCAAAAGAGATCCAGAAACAGGCTGTTAAAAATGATGTATTCTGCGATATCCTAGTAGAAGTAAATATTGCCGGAGAAGAGACGAAATTTGGCACATCGCGCGATGAGGCAATTGCACTTGTAGAAGAAATTGCAAAACTTGATCATATACATATCAAAGGTCTTATGACTATAGCCCCATTTGTAGATGATCCTGAAGATAATCGTGAATACTTTAAGGCGATTAAGCAATTATCAGTTGACATAACTAACAAAAACATAGATAATGTTAGTATGAATGTTCTCTCAATGGGTATGACAGGTGATTACCCTGTAGCAATAGAGGAGGGTGCTACTATGGTACGCGTTGGTACCGGAATATTTGGAGCGCGCGACTACGGCACTGCACAATAATTATTTGTACATACATAGAGAGTATCTCATGTTGCTGTACATAAATCAAATTGCATGTATTGCTTACATGTCATACTGTATTTATAGATTGCAACAGCCTACAAATCATAACAGAAAAGGAATAATAAAAAATGAGTTTTATTGACAAGATTTTGGATAAGATGAGTTTAAATGCTGAAGACGACGAGGAATTCGATAACGAAGATTATGAATTCTATGATGAGGATGAGGAAGAGCTTCCTAAAAAGTCTTTCAGAAGAAAAGAGAAAGAAAAGATAGAGGAAGAACCGGCACCAAAGGCAAAACCGGCAAAGACGTCATCTTCAAAGATCACACCAATCTCAAAATCATCTAGAAAGCGGGTAGCATCAGATATGGAAGTTTGCGTAATAAAGCCAAGTTCAATCGAGGACGAAATAGAAATTACAGATACATTATTAAACGGACGTACAGTAGTCATAAATATGGAAGGACTCAATGTAGACACAGCACAGCGTATCATTGATTTTACATCAGGATCAGCTTATGCACTGCATGGCAATCTCCAGAAGATTTCCAACTTTATATTTATAGCTACACCTAACGGAGTAGATATCTCAGGTGATATTCAAAATCTCATGGAGTCATTTGATATTCCTGGAGCATCATATTAATTATGAAAAGCAAAAAAAACAAAAAGCAAATGTTTACGGCTTTAGTGATTGCACTGATACTTGTCATAATAGATCAGTTCACAAAATATCTGGCAGTTACTAATCTCAAATCATCCGGTATGGGTGCATTTGTGATTATTCCTGGAGTATTTGAGCTGCGTTATCTCGAGAATCAGAGTGCAGCATTTGGAGTGGATCTGCTTTCGATATTTCAGAGTATATTTCACATATCATACTGGACCGAAAATACTCTTGCATTTCTTCGTGCAAAGATGATATTTTTTTCAGTGATAACAATAGCCGTAGTCATACTACTTTGTGTATGGTATAAAAATATCCCAGCCACAAAGCGTTTTCGTCTGCTAAATATAATAGTAATATTTTTTACATCAGGCGCCATAGGAAATCTCATTGACAGAATGGTTAACAACTATGTAGTTGATTTTTTCTATTTTTCTCTAATCAATTTTCCTATATTCAACGTAGCAGATATATATGTCACTGTGGCTGCGTTTCTGTTTATCATACTGGGGCTTTTTTATTACAAAGAGGAGGATTTTTCCTTAATTTTCCCTGACAGGAAGTAGAATATAATGCAAAAAGATACATTTGAAGTCCAAAGTGAACAGGAGGGAGAACGCCTGGATAAATATCTTAGTACAATTTATCCTGACATTTCTCGCTCCTTTTTTCAACGGATACTAAAAGAAAATCAGATACTTGTAAATGACAAACCGCAGAAAGCAAATTACAGGCTTAAAGCAGATGATATAGTGGATGTGACAATTCCCGATGCTATACAGACACCAATATTGCCACAGGATATTCCTCTTGACATACTATATGAGGATGATGATGTACTCGTGGTAAACAAGCCAAAAGGCATGGTTGTACATCCATCAGCCGGTCACTACAGCAATACTCTCGTAAATGCAATCATGTACCACTGTAAAGACTCTCTAAGCGGGATAAACGGTGAAATACGCCCCGGAATCGTGCATCGCATAGATATGGATACAACAGGCTCGTTAATCGTATGTAAAAACGATGACAGCCACATAAAGATATCAAAGCAGATCAAAGATCACAGTTGTAACCGTATATATGTTGGAATAGTTATCGGCAATATAAAAGAGGACGAGGGAACGATTGAAGGTGCAATAGGTAGGAATCTAAATGACCGTAAAAAAATGGCAATAAATGAAAAAAATGGCAAACCCGCCATAACACATTATAAAGTTCTCGAACGCTTTGGGGACTACACGTATGTGCAGTTTAAACTTGAAACTGGCAGAACACACCAGATACGTGTCCATATGGCAAGTATTCACCATCCACTATTAGGTGATGAGCTATACTCAAATGGTAAAAGCCGATTTAAAGATCTAAAAGGGCAGTGTCTTCACGCACGTACAATCGGCTTTGTACACCCAAAAACAGGTGAATATATGGAATTTAATGCACCTTTACCAAATTATTTTGAAAATTTGCTTAAAGTGTTGTATAATATGAGTAAATAAACAAAAGGGGGTCTGAATTATGGGATCAAATGAAATTTACACAATAGGAAGAGAATTTGGAAGCCTCGGAAAACAAGTCGGTCTTGAATTGGCTGATAAACTTGGAATCAAGTTCTACGACAGGGAATTACTTCAGGAAGCAGCTAAGGAATCCGGCTTATGCGAAGAAATTTTTGAATCACACGACGAAAAGCCTACCAACAGCTTTTTGTATTCGCTTGTAATGGACACATACTCAGGAGGTTCATATTCATCAGTTCCATTTATGGATATGCCTTTAAATCACAAGGTATTTTTAGCACAGTTTGATACGATCAAAAAAATCGCTGAAAATGAATCCTGTGTTATTGTTGGACGTTGTGCTGATTATGCACTCGCTGACAACAAAAACTGCCTGAACGTATTTATCCGCTCTAATATGGATGATCGTATTAAACGAATAAGCAAGCGTCTTGATGTAACAGAGAGCAAAGCTAAGGATATCATCAAAAAAAGAGATAAAGAACGTTCAAGCTATTACAATTACTACACCAGCAAAAAATGGGGAGACGCACGCAGCTACGATCTGTGCCTTAACACAAGCCAGATATCTGTGGAGGATTCAGTAGAATTAATCCTGCAGTACAGAGAATTCATGAGAAAAAGTATGAAATAATGTACTGAACAATTATAATTAATGAAAGCATATCGAATGGGCATGATTTTAATTTCATGCCCATTTAGTTTTAGTAGGAATATTGTCATATATTATTATATTGCATAACTATATAGGCCAGATTCAGAGAAAATGTAGTCTATTACAGGTGTATTTATTCGTTAAACTTGTGTTTAGCGAATAAATCTCAACGACTGATTATAGATTACTCTCCGCGCATTGCAAGAATTTCACTCTCACTCATCATATCGCCATCATCAACCGATTTTTTCAGATTATCGACCACAGCAAGAGTATCATACGCATTATAATCTTTATCC
>CAVICC010000093.1:0-4954 GCA_963641405.1 bacterium
TTGTTACTTCCTTTTTGAGTTCCATGGCTTTAACCACGGTTACTTCTTAGGAGGCGGTCGCTCTATCCTGCTGAGCTACGGAAACATTTTTAAAATCTATTCAAATTTTGGTATTTAACTTACTCATTGTCAATCACATTTCCTCCAAAAGTGATTGCTGTAACAAATTCTTAGGCGGCTATCGTTATATCCATTTAACTAAGAGAACCTACATTTTAAAAGTTAATACTGCCCTGCATCCAAATGTTTCCTTTAAAACGTCTTCCTACCATTGGTTCACCTATCAAATCTTTTTTATTTATAGACACATTAAATATAATATCATTACATGACACCTTTATGCAATAGATATTTTCATTTGTAATAATATTTTTTTCTTCTACCACATCTAAAATGTTTCCAAGTACACTATACTGGTCACTTTCTATACCATAAGGCATGAAATAAGTCTTTACAATTGATAAAATATCCTCTTTCATCATTCTTTTCGATAAAAGTGAATACATATCTATATCGTCCAGTGTAAGGTTCTCTATAGCATCCTCATTGCCCTCTCTCGCTTCTGCTACGAGCTGGCTCCTGTCTTTTTCATTGACATTTGTTGTCTTTACTTTTTTTTCTTCTAACGGAAGTAATACACATCCATCTACCGAAAGTCCCGACAACACAGCACCTTTTAACTGTACTGCTGATTTGGAATATTGCCTTTCAGCAAGATAATCACACACATTCTGCAGATAAAATACTAGTGTCACACCAATATTTGGATCTTCACATACACCCGCATATGCTTCTTTATCTGAATGTCTTTCAATATCTATGATCTGGTCTATACTCTTATCTGTACCAGTAAAATATGGATAATAATAGTCCATATCAAAACTGTCGTCATCGTTATAGACGCCTCTTATTGTGATTCCCATATTTGGTGCCACATCACACGATAGCTCAGCAAACTCATTTCCATCAGAATCCTTTGTTACCTTTATTTTCTCCGGTTTGTTGATTATTTTCTGGATAAGCATATCCAGTTCCTTTTTGTTAATCTCTGAAAATCCAATAGTTCTAAGGAACTTATGCATTATTTATATCTCCTGAATATATCCTCTTTATCATCATATTACCTGAAGGATTGAAACATTCTTTTCAAGCATTAAATTCATTTTATCATAAATTTTTAAACTACTATCGTCATTTGCTCCAAGTATCATTATTATAGGGTTCTCAGGATCGATAGTCTGTGAAATGACTACTCCCTCTTCTTCTGCATTTGTCTTTACCGTTGTACCGACCGGATACTTTGCAACAGATGATAAAAGATTTTTAATTACTTTCTTGTCGAACTTAGTGTCAGCTGACTCTACTATATGTTTTAATGCATTTTGAACTGACATCCGTCTGCACTCCATGCCAGATATCAGACTGTCAAACACATCACATGCCTGTATTATCTTACATTCCAATTCCTTGTTTTTTTGCTTCATAGGAAAACCTGTTCCTTCCATATTCTCATGATGTGATAAAACCATCTTCATTGAAATAGGAGCAATCCAATTTTCCTCCTCAAGTGCAGAATAACCAAGTATAGTGTGTTTTTTGTACTCAAACAGCTCTGCTGGATCTGCATTTGAAAAATCCCTATTTTTGTACGGTGTGACTATAAACCTCAGTCCTATATCGTGAAGTAGACAGCCAACTGCAATATTATATTTCCTCTTTTCATCAAGCTTTAGCTTTCGGGCAACCATGACTGATAAAAGAGTAACCATAACAGTATGCTCATAAAGATTTGCACTTCGCTCTTTTATATCAACGATACTATCCACAGGTGTATCATTTACCTCTTTTACAATGTCATTTGCGATAATTTCAAACTCTTTGAGCGACTTTCCATTATGATAAATGTGTCCTTCCATGAGTCTGTGTACCTTCTCAACATATTTGTCAAAACGTGTTGGATCAATGATAGGATTTGGATTCTCATAACACTCATACGGATCTTCTATCATTATTGATTCCACTCCAAGTGACTCTATTAGTGGTATATATTCTCTTTTTATCTTAGTTCCACTTGGAATCAAAATATCATTTTTTTCTGTTAAAACCGGTTCCGCCAAAACCTCACCGCCAACCAATATGCTGACTGCTTTTATCCTCATATACTAAACACCCCATTGTTATTTTTTCGCAGGTTTATTTGCCTCCTTGGCCATATTCAGCGCTTCCTGCTCCTCGTCTGCTAAAACAATAATGGAATTTCCACCAACAATCTCCTTGATGTACGTGTAACATCCCTCTCTGCTGTGTACTGCGTTTAGTACAAAACCATCATCCTGTCCATTTAACATAGCAAGTGAAAAGCTAAGCTTACCACCCATCTCGTGAAATGCATCGTATTTTACAAGTCCGATCTTCTGGAATGTTCCTTTCATGTTAGTAAATAATTCTTCTATATTCTTTTCGTTTGCTGAATTTGATGCAATCAGATCATCTACCTGATCTAATCTATTAAGTATTGTGTCCTCGAGTGACTTTGCTGTCTTTCCACTCATAAAAACCTTATATCTTTTTTTGAGTTTTCCGACCTGAATCATATTTACAATAATCAGTATGAGTAAAATAATTACAACACCTGTTAATCCTAAAATAATGTAATCGGAATCGAATCCTAAATATTCAGAAATCATCTTTAACTCCTATCTATATTGTCGGTCATTTTGCATAATTTTTAAATAGTCTCTTTGTACTATTTTCACTTATTTTACTATATTTTATACAAAAATATGTATATTTTAGAAAAAAAGTATATTTATACTATTTTTTATGTAATTTTAAAAAACATATTCTAATTATAAATTAATTTTCTGTACTAATCGTTCCTATGAGATCAATTATACGATCAAGTTCTTCTTGCGAATAGTACTCAATCTCAATCTTACCTGCCTTGTCATTCTTTCTGTTAATAAGAACTTTTGTTCCTATTTTATTTTTAAGTCTTTCCTCAAGATCCTTGTAGATTGCCTCCGTCTGAGGATCAACTGTTTTTTCTACCTTAGCCTTTTTCTTGTTTTTCTGCAAAGATTTTACCATCTTTTCAGTATCTCTTACACTGAGCTTCTGATCAAAAATCTGCTGTGCAAGTGTATATTGCTGTTCTTTGTCCTCAATTCCTAAAAGTGCCCTTACATGGCCTGTGGTTAACATTTCATCAATTACCATCTGTTGCACTTTTTCATCAAGCTTTAACAATCTCATAGAGTTAGTCACAGCTGTTCTGCTCTTTGATACACGCTCTGCAACTTCATCCTGTTTCAGATTAAATTCTTCTATGAGTCTCTTATATGCAAGAGCTTCCTCAATAGGATTCAAATCCTCCCTTTGGATATTTTCTATAAGAGAAATCTCCATAATCTGCTGATCAGTCAATTTCTTTATTATAACAGGTACTTCTTTTACTCCAGCCATCTTCGCAGCTCTCCAGCGGCGTTCTCCTGCTATGATCTCATAATAATCATTTCTCTCCTGACATAGAAGTGGTTGTAAAATACCAAACTGTTTGATAGACTCTGAAAGTTCTATAAGAGCATCCTCATCAAATTTCTTTCTAGGCTGTTCTCTGTTTGGTTCAACTTTTTTTATATCAATCATAACAGCATCAGCTGCATGTTCGCTCTTTGGCTTAGCTGGTTTTGAAACCTTGTCAGTTATAAGTGAATCAAGTCCCTTGCCTAATCCTTTTTTTACTGCCATACTAAATATCCTTTCTATCAATAATTTCCTTAGCTAGATTTCTGTAACTTTCCGCTCCCGCGGATCTACTATCATACATATTGATTGGAATGCCATATGAAGGAGCTTCCGCCAATCTTATATTTCTTGGAATCATAGTATTGTAAATTTTTGTATCAAGATTTTTTTTCACCGTATCCACTACCTGATTTGAAAGATTTGTCCTGACATCATACATGGTAAACACTATACCCTCTATCTGTAGATTTGGATTTAATCTTTCCTGAACCAGATTGATGGTATGAATAAGTTGACTTAAACCCTCGAGTGCATAATATTCACACTGTATGGGCACTAAAACAGTATCGGCTGTAGTCATCGCATTGACAGTCAGCATATTTAATGATGGTGGACAATCAATAATTATAAAATCATAATCATCCTTTATGTAATCAACTGCTGTCTTTAAAATATATTCTTTATCATTTATGCCAAGCAATTCAATCTCTGCTCCAGCAAGATTTACATTGGATGGAATGACCGAGAGATTATCAACAACCGTTTTCTGAATACTTTCAGCTATAGAACACTCGTCAAGCATTAGATTGTAAACAGTATTTTCCACTTCATTTTTATTTACACCCAATCCACTAGTCATATTCCCCTGTGGATCAAGATCTATTGCCAATACCTTTTTCTTATTTTCTGCAAGGCATGAAGCAAGATTAATGGATGTTGTTGTCTTACCTACTCCACCTTTTTGATTTGCAATTGCTATAATTCTGCCCATTATATATCCTTTCGCACCTATCCGTATGTTACCCTTTTTATCAAAAAATCAATGACATTCATAATCATCTATCATCTTATTTACGTTATTGTTCCCTCTTTTTATTACAGGTAACAACCTTTTTTGAATAGTCACCAACTCTCAAAATATAAGCACACATAAAATGTGCGCTTAACTATTATATCACTGTTTCTTATATAATACTATACAAAAACAATGTTTCACGTGAAACAATTTTCTACTTTTGTAATTTAATTCTTAATTTTACTAACAACTGGTCTTCCATCTCTGTCAAGTAAAAAAGTTAAACCTCTCGCACAATCCTCTCTGATGAAATATATAATTCACTCCTGTCACCTTATCTACTAGAATTTCTGTTACATTCATTGTTTCTTATGAGTAAATTGTTTCAAATCTTTTATCCTTGTTAATAAC
>CAVICC010000093.1:4964-5621 GCA_963641405.1 bacterium
AAAATATAAATATTTTTTACACTTACCACAAATCAATTTGTTTAAGAGTTACTTTTCTGTTGATGAATAAATAATTATATTTGATATACTTTACAATTAATAGTTTACTACTTTTTAACATCAATTTCTATAATTTTATATAGTCATATATAAATGTTTCATATCAAACATTTACTCAAACTCCTTTAAATACTCGTTTACAGAACGTGTCATTTCTCAACAAAATCAGAATTATACTTTCTATTGCAAAATGTTCTGCATCATTCATCATAAAATTTCTTTTTATATTCCTTATTCAGCATATTGCGTAGCTGTTCACCATCCATATTTTTATATCCGTTTTCATGGTCAACTTACTTCATATCACAGTTTTTGGGCTTACTTCTCTCTTTCTGTTGTTCAGTTGGATAACCAAATACAAGCATTGCAACAGGAAATACATCATACCATTTTTTTACAATCTGCACAGAATATTAAAATCATTTTACTATTTGCTATAAAAGGCTGATTATCACAGTTTATTACCAGTTTTTATTTCAGTTTCTGACTTGTATTATTTAGTATCGTGTATATTTGCTAACCTCCAGCAGATGGTGCCTGTGACGCATATTTAAGAATAATTTGTTTTACATCATCTTCACTCATTCTGTTTTTTTA
>CAVICC010000094.1:0-5111 GCA_963641405.1 bacterium
CAGGCAGTAAGACAAAAGGTAGACAAATTTCGATATTTTATATAACTTAAATAACATTCTGTATGTGGGATGTATATAAAGATCTATAAAGTAGCAGCGGCTAGAGTTGAAGAATAGGAACAGATGTGATACAATACTCCTACAAATGCGTAGCCATTATTATAGCAGAGGGAATAATGTGAAAGTACAGATTGGTTACGATATTAGGCAATAAGGAGAAATTATATAAAATGTACAGAAAAAGAAGAAGAGGATGGAGCAAGCACGCAGATTTCATGCTGCTTGACATCATATGCATACAGATAGCATTTATATTATCATATCTGTTGCGCTTCGGATTTGACAATCCATACAAGGATGAGGAATACAGAGTGCTTGCCATGGCATTTCTGTTTATAGATTTCTTTGTAGAGATAGTTTTAGATTCTTTTAAAAATGTGTTAAGAAGAGGATATTTCGAGGAATTCGTGTGCACCTTAAAGCATATAGCAATAGTTGAGGTGTTGACAGTATTTTATCTTTTTACAATGAAGATTGGCGGGATATATTCGAGATCGTCATACTATGCGATGATACCGATTTACTTTATTCTGGACTATATATGCCGTAATTTGTGGAAAAAATATCTACGAAAAAAACATAACAGAAATCAGAAAGCACTTCTTGTAGTTGCACCGGTGGCACTTTTACAGGATACACTTGAGACTGTCTCTAAAAGTTGTATAGGCTATAGCAAGATAGTGGCAGCTGCATCGGATGCTGATATAAAGGGATCTATCATATGTGACATACAGGTAGTGGCAAACCATGATGAGATAGCAGATGTCACCTGTAGTGAATGGATAGATGAAGTTCTCATCCCACCATGTGATGAGGAGAGTTATCCGGCAGACCTTGTTGCCATATTTATGGAGATGGGAATTGCCGTACATACTGGAATAGCAAAGAAAAGTTCTATTATTGAGGGACAGCGTATCATTGAAAAAATCGGTGATTATACCGTGGTTACTACAAGTATGAGATATGCCAGTAGCACACAGCTTATGATAAAGCGTCTTATCGATATAGCAGCCGGACTTGTCGGTTGTCTGTGCACATTGCTTATTTTGATATTTATTGGTCCGGTTATATATTTAAGCTCACCGGGACCAATCTTCTTTACACAGGAGAGAGTTGGACGAAATGGCAGAAAATTCAAGATCTATAAGTTTCGCAGTATGTATATGGATGCCGAGGAAAGAAAAAAGGAGCTTTTAGCTTTAAATAAGATAGGCGATGGCATGATGTTCAAGATGGATTTTGATCCACGAATCATCGGCAATAAGATTCTACCTGACGGTACAAAGAAAACAGGTATTGGACAGTTCATCCGCCGTACAAGCCTTGATGAATTTCCACAGTTCTGGAACATTTTAAGGGGCGACATGAGCCTTGTTGGAACCCGTCCGCCAACACTCGATGAGTGGGAGAAGTACGAACCACATCATAGGGCTAGAATGGCATTTCGTCCAGGGCTGACAGGACTGTGGCAGGTAAGTGGCAGAAGCAACATCACTGACTTTGAGGATGTGGTTGGGCTTGACATAAAATATATATATGAGTGGAGCCTGAAAGCGGATCTGCAGATTATATTTAAGACATTTAAGATTGTATTTGAAAATGAGGGGGCTGTGTAAAGGAACACAGCCCTATTTTTACTATATTATGAGCTTACTTTTATCGGTTGAAAAAGCACCCGGAGAATGATATACTAAAAACATCTAAGAAAGATGATATATAGGAGGATTAAGAATAGATGGAAAGCTATAAGGCAGAGTTTATAGATTTTATGGTGGAGAGTGACGTTTTAAAATTCGGTGATTTTACACTGAAGAGTGGACGTAAATCTCCTTTTTTTATGAATGCGGGAGCATATGTCACTGGATCACAGCTTAGCAGACTCGGTGAGTATTATGCAAAAGCGATCCATGACAATTACGGAGATGATTTTGATGTACTTTTCGGACCAGCATACAAGGGTATTCCGCTTGCCGTAGTAACAGCTATTGCATATAGCAAGCTTTATGGAAAAGAGATACGTTACTGTTCTGACAGAAAAGAGGCTAAGGATCACGGTGCAGACAAGGGAGGTTTCCTTGGAAGCAGTCTTAAGGATGGTGACAGAGTGGTGATGATCGAGGATGTTACCACATCAGGCAAATCAATGGAAGAGACTGTTCCAAAGGTAAGAGGTGCTGCAGATGTTACTATAGTCGGTCTCATGGTCAGCCTCAACCGTATGGAAGTAGGACAGGGTGGAAAAGTAAGTGCACTCGATGAAATCCAGGAGAAATACGGTTTTAAGGGCAAGGCCATTGTCACTATGGAAGAAGTGACAGAGTACCTTTACAATAAAGAGCACAATGGCAAAGTCGTTATTGACGATCAGATCAAATCAGCTATCGACGAGTACTACAAGCAGTATGGCTGTAAGTAGTATAAAATTACAGGAGAAAATAAAAGTTGCTTAGCAAAAGAAAACGTAACCGCTATAAGTTTACGGAAAAGAAGCAGTCTAAGAGGGGAATAGCGTCACTTATAGTGGCAGCTATCTCTGAGATTATATATATTATTTTTTTGAATGCCGCATATAGAGGAAATGGCAATCTGTCCATGTATTATGGTAGTGCAGGGATACTGATGCTTGGCATATCATTGGCGGATTTTGGATTTGCCATCAGAAGCCTCTTTGATGAGGACTCATTTATGACATTTCCACGTCTGGCAGTATTCTTTTCCTTTATCGCAATGGTAAGCTGGGGTGGAACATATGTGATGGGATTTGTTTTATGATTATTCCATCAAAATGTACCGTCGTAATAAAATGGTGATAATAAAATAGCGGTAATTTAATAGGAGTATACATGAGCTATAAAGATATTTATAAACAGTCAAATCAGCTTTACGCAGAGCGCATTGAACTGATAGAAGACAGAATAGCGCAGATAGTCGTAGAGCCAGTGGTTAAGGCTCCATTTGCAGATTATTTTAGAAGCGTTGCAAAGTGCATAATGGCACTTAAGGATTACAAAAAAGATGCTGCATTTAATGCCTCATTTTATAGACAGTTTGACGAGCAAAATTATGAAAAAAGTTATGCCAATCCGGCATATGCCATAAAGATGCTAGGAGACGGATATGGTCAGCTGTTAGCGGCTGTATATGCCAAAGCTGCCGGCAGCATCACTCATATATTTCAAGGAGATATAAAATATCTTTGCATCTATGCAGAGCTTATAGTGGAGCTTTACAATTATTTCGAGGATGCGGACGAGGTCAATCCTAAAGGGATCAGATCATGCATTTATTCATTCATGCACGATTATGAGGAGATATTTGCAGAGGATGATAACGGACAGTTGCTTGATCCGGCATATGATTATTATACACAGCTTGTGATGAATGCAGATCTGTCAAATGACGACTACATGTATGAGTATGGTCTGTTTGTCGGAGAGAACGAGCGTTCTAGCAGAGAGCATCTGGCTTCATTTTCTGATGAAGAGATCCAGGCTATGGCTGACACATATACAGAAGGCTATCGCATTGGATTTATCACTTGCAACAAGGACATCAGCAAAAAATCATCCGTACAGGTACTTTATCCGGTAGGCTTTGAGAGAATGATAAAAGCTGCCCTTGGAAATTTTAAGAAGATAGGCCTTGAGCCGATAATGCGCCCATTTTCAACATCAGTCAATAAACAGTTTGATTATGATCATAAAGAGGATATGGCACTGTGGCTTGACAAGGCATACGTGGAGTATCGCATTGAGTGTATGCACAATGCTCTCGAGAAAATAAAGGACATCGCGTGCAAATGCGGTGGTCCGGCAGTTATAGAGATATTTGGAGAGGTTCCATTTGAACCAGTATCAAAAAAAGAAAATGCAGCATTCACAGATGAGCAGCAGAAGCTTGCAGTATATATGTCAAGCCAGCGTTCACTGCTTATGAACAAATATATAGTAGGTGAGGAGCGAAGCTTTACGATCATTGCATATCCAGTAGCTGCTATCGGAGATAAGTACAAGGAGATTTTTACAGAGACAGTAAAAATCAATACACTTGATTATATACTTTACAGAGATATGCAGCAGAAGATCATAGATGTACTTGATACAGCAGATAGGGTGCATATTGTTGGCACAAATGGCAACAAGACAGATCTCTATGTAAAGATACACGAACTTATTGATCCATCAAAAGAGACTGCTTTTGAAAATTGTGTGGCAGATGTCAATATTCCGGTTGGAGAGGTATTCACATCACCTGTGCTAGAGGGAACAAATGGCAAGTTACATGTAAGCCAGGTATATCTTAATGAACTTAATTTCCTTAATCTTGAGATAGATTTTAAAGATGGAATGATAGAGCAATACACATGTACCAACTTCGAGGATGAGGCTGAAAACAGAAAATACATTTTGGATAATGTACTTTATCATCACAAAAGCCTGCCAATGGGCGAGTTTGCGATCGGAACAAATACAACGGCATACCGTATGGCACGAGTTTATGATATAGCAGCCAAGATGCCTATCCTTATCGCTGAAAAAACAGGCCCTCACTTTGCGGTAGGAGATACATGCTACAAATATGACGAGGACAATATGACCTACAATCCTGATGGCAAGGCGATAATAGCAAGAGACAATTCAGTATCTATCTTTAGAAAAGAGGATATTTCAAAGGCATATTTCAACTGTCATACAGATATCACGATACCTTATGATGAGCTTGGTGCTATCACAGTGATCCGCCATGACGGCTCAACTTGTGATATTATCCGTGATGGCAGATTTGTACTGCCGGGTACGGAAGAACTCAATAAGCCGCTGGATGAACTCGACGCCTAGAAGAAGGTGATTAATTCAAACTTTCCATATATAATGTTGATGGTGATGCATGGAGGGGTGGGTTGCGCAGTTGCAAGTAGCAGAACATTTAGCTGTGATTGCGTAAATTTGTTAGGCGTCGATTTTGGGCTCGAAGTTTGTGTACATTTTGCCAGTTGAACACTTGAGTCGCGGTGTACGCCTGTGGCATACGCTTTCACGATTCCTTAGTCT
>CAVICC010000095.1:0-5029 GCA_963641405.1 bacterium
TGTTCAACTGGCAAAATGTACACAAACTTCGAGCCCAAAATCGACGCCTAACAAATTTACGCAATCACAGCTAAATGTTCTGCTACCCGCAACCGCGCAGCCCGTATTCCGTACGACATCGGCGATATTTTACATGTGGGAAGTCTGGGTTAGTCACGTAAAAATCCGGTAAGCGGTGATGAAGCACTTGCACCTTTTACGAGAGTGCGGCCGAGTCCTGAAAGGTAAGCCATTCTTCCGGCTTCAATAGCTTTCTTAAATGCACAAGCCATTACCTCAACGTTACCGGCTGTTGCGACAGCAGTATTTGCCATGACTGCGGAAGCTCCCATCTCCATTGCTTCACAAGCCTGTGAAGGGCGGCCGATTCCGGCATCGACGATGATAGGAAGGTCGATTTCATCTATTAATATCTGGATAAATTCCTTAGTGCAGATACCTTTATTTGAACCGATCGGAGCACCTAGCGGCATGATACTTGCGGCACCGGCATTTACGAGATCTCTTGCTACGTTAAGGTCTGGATACATGTAAGGCATTACAACAAATCCTTCGTTTGCGAGGATTTCAGTTGCTTTGATAGTTTCGTAGTTGTCAGGGAGAAGATATTTTGTGTCACGCATGATCTCTACTTTCACGAAGTCTCCACAGCCAAGTTCACGGGAAAGACGGGCAATTCTCACGGCTTCATCGGCATTTCGGGCACCTGAGGTGTTAGGAAGCAGGGTTACGTTGTCCGGGATATAATCAAGGATATTTGCCAGGCCACCTTCATTTGCGCGGCGAAGCGCAAGAGTGATGATCTGTGCGTCAGCTTTCTCGATGCAGGCTTTTACAAGATCGAGAGAGAATTTTCCTGAACCAAGGATAAAACGGGAGGTAAATTCGTGTCCTCCGAGAACTAATTTGTCATTTGTTAGATCTATATTTTTGATCATATTATTTAAGCTCCTTTTTGTGTTTTTTATTCGTAACTGTTCAGTACCTTCACAGTTGCGAGCCGCAAGCGCATTAGAATCAGCTTCGCTGATGGGCGCTTGCTCCTACATAATATACTTTTTCTTACGAAATATGCGGTACCGCATATTTCTGTACTGAATAGTTACTTTTATTCAAACTTCCCATACGTTATTTTAGTGTGGTGTCGCCTGGGACAATCGCGCGGCTTTCATCCCAGGCGGCATCAGCACTATTCTATATATGAGAAGCATGGGTCGATGTTAGTGTTTAAAATCAGCCGCCACCCATAAAACTGAGTACTTCCATGACATCACCATCTGTGATAGATGTGGTAAAATACTCTGATTTTGGAAGAATTTGTTCGTTAAGCTCCACCACAATGTGTTTAGGATTGTAGCTGTTTGTCTTGAGATATTCGGACACGGTCATGCCGCAAGCCTCGTTGGCTTCTTTTCCGTTGATCTTTACCATAGTGCTCCTTTCCGGACTGGGATGTGATGCTGTTTTAATGTGGCAGATCGTAACTTCTACACATTAAAAAAGAGTTCACAAAGTAATACACCCGCGGTGGTGTACCCCTTCATGAACTCTGTTCACTCTCAAAAATCCAATATTAAATTGTGCAAAAAAAGAGAGATACCAAAGTATCTCCCGCAATTGCTATACACGTTCCTACGTTGGCATTATCCAAATCAGGTATAAGGGTCGAAGTTGATGACTTCCTCTCAGCCTACTTAATAAGCTCCCCTGTTAAATTTTACAAAAGTCAGTATAACGCTGTGCCATGATAAAGTCAAGCTGCTGTTTAAATATAATCAAAAATTGATTGTATGGCATCAGTAATATCAATTATATCAGGTAGTAAAATACGATCAATTTTAGAATATCTTCTGATATTTAAGTCAAGTAGACGCATTTTTTCACAATGTACAAGTCCGGTAAAAGAGTCGGAATGAAGTTCTATATGTAACGGACTGGCAAAACCGGTGGTAAATATTGGACATCCTATAATTTCGCCGGTTTCATTGAAGAAATCCTTGCTGGTAACGAGTACCGGTTGTTTTATTTTCTCAATTTTAAGAATATCCCCCTGATGTACAGCTTCTATCATTCCCAATCCTCTCTTCCTACAGGAGTTCCCCAGTCATATTCGCCATCAAGCAAAAGATGACCTCCATATGCGGCAGCGCGTTCTTCTAAGGATTTATGCCTGCGTTGCTTTACAAGAGTAATGGTGTTATCCGAAATTTTTATATCAAGAATATCATCCAGTGAAATATGTGCAGCCTCTAATACATCCTTAGATAGACGTATGCCCTGACTGTTTCCCCAACTTTTTACCTGAGTATGCATAGTGTATACCTCCTTTTATATTAAAAGTATATCCTAAGTATATACAAAAACGGGAATAATATCAATAGTTCTGGTTAGTGTAAAATATTTTTCCACAATTTTACATAACCATCGCAGTATATTTTCAATAGTCTGATAACCTTATTTTTGCAACAGAAAATGGAACTAAATGTTTCACCATCGGCAGTCGCGCACCCCACGCACCAAGCGGCTCATTCAAAAATAACAGGAGGAACAACAATTTTGACATACGAAGAAATAAAAAAGAATAAGGAAGTATGCGAATACCTGAAAAAAGGTGACGAAAACCTTGGAATACTGGGATTTACAGATCATTCAGCAGTGCATTGTACAATGGTTGCAAAACGTGCGGCGTATATTCTGAAAAAATTTGGATACAGTGAGGCTGATATAGAGCTGGTAAAGATTGCAGGGTTTATGCACGATATCGGAAATGTGGTAAACCGCAGCAGGCATGCAGAATATGGTGCAATACTTGCAAACGAGATATTAAAGAAAACAGACATGAGCATGAAAGACCGCATCACGATAGTATCTGCGATAGGACATCATGACGAATCCACAGGTGGTGCTACAGATCCGATATCAGCGGCTCTTATCATTGCGGACAAGACCGATGTGAGAAGAAACCGTGTCCGCGATAAGGCAAAAGAGAATTTCGACATACATGACAGGGTAAATTATGCGGTTACAGATGCTGCATTAAAGATAAACATGGATAAGAAAGTGATAACCCTTAATCTGCAGATAGATACAAAAATCTGTTCGATGTATGAGTATTTCGAGATATTTCTAGGAAGGATGATGTTATGCAGAGGCGCGGCAGAGATACTCGGTGCCGCCTTCAAACTGACTGCAAACGGATCAAAAGTGCTTTGATTGTATAAAATATAGATTTATGCATATTTGACCAAATATCGTTCGATAAGCGAATATAAACGAAAAAATCAAAATATAGCGTTCTCCAAGGCTTGAACTTAAAAAATATTGATAGTATAATTTAATGGATTGATGAAAAATAAGAACAAATTATAAGGAGGAAATCGCTATGATTACCTGGAACAACTTAGATACTTTAGATTCATTTAAAGAACTCTCTAAGGTTGGTCGTGTAGACATTAAAGAAGCCATGTCAGGAGACAATGGCGCAAAACGTGTCAGAGAGTACAACGTACCAATGGCAGAGGGATTCACTTACAATTACGCTGCAAAGCAGGTTGATGTAGATGTGCTTGAGGCACTTGCAAAGCTTGCAAAAGAGGCACAGCTTGCTGAGAAATTTGAGGCACTTTACAATGGTGCTGTTATCAACACAGGTGAGAACCGTCTCGTTCTTCACCAGCTTACACGCGGACAGCTCGGAGATGCTGTAGTGGCTGACGGTGTTGACAAGCGCAAATTCTATGTAGAGCAGCAGGAGAGAATCGCTGAGTTCGCTAACAAAGTACACTCAGGCGAGATCACAAACGCAGCAGGAGAGAAGTTTACAACAGTTGTTCAGATCGGAATCGGAGGAAGCGATTTAGGACCACGTGCTATGTATTTAGCACTTGAGAACTGGGCAAAGAAAAACAACACCTTCAAGATGGAAGCAAAATTCATCAGCAACGTAGATCCTGATGATGCGGCATCTGTTTTAAACTCAGTTGACGTGGCTCACTCTATTTTCATATTAGTATCAAAATCAGGTACAACACTCGAGACTCTTACAAACGAGTCATTCGTAAAAGACGCATTAAAGAATGCAGGACTTGATGCTTCAAACCATATGATCGCAGTTACAAGTGAGACATCACCGCTTGCAAAGAGCGATGATTACCTTGAGGCATTCTTCATGGATGATTACATCGGAGGCCGTTATTCATCAACATCAGCAGTTGGTGGAGCAGTGCTTTCACTCGCATTCGGACCGGAAGTGTTCGCACAGTTCTTGGACGGGGCAGCAGCAGAGGATAAGCTTTCTAAGAACGAGAACATCTTAGAGAACCCTGAGATGCTTGACGCACTCATCGGTGTATACGAGAGAAATGTTCTCGGATACCCTGCAACAGCCGTTTTACCATATTCACAGGCACTCAGCCGTTTCCCTGCACATTTACAGCAGGCTGATATGGAGTCAAACGGAAAATGCGTAAACCGTTTCGGTGAGAGAGTAAGCTATCCTACAGGCCCTGTTATCTTCGGTGAGCCGGGAACAAACGGACAGCACTCATTCTATCAGCTCCTTCATCAGGGAACAGATATCGTGCCACTCCAGTTCATCGGTTTTAAGAACAACCAGCTTGACACAGATGTAGTGATCCAGGACAGCACAAGCCAGCAGAAGCTCTGCGCCAACGTAGCAGCACAGATCGTTGCATTCGCATGTGGAAAAGAAGATGAGAACAAGAACAAAAACTTCGAGGGTGGACGCCCATCAAGTATCATTGTAGGAGATCAGGTAAATCCTGCATCACTTGGAGCACTTCTTGCACACTTTGAGAACAAGATCATGTTCCAGGGATTCTTATGGAATCTTAACAGCTTCGATCAGGAAGGTGTTCAGCTCGGAAAAGTACTTGCAAAGAAAGTACTCGCACACGAGACAGACGGAGCATTAAAAGAATTTAGCGATATGCTTGGAATATAATTGAATAATAGCAACTATTCAGTACAGAAATATGCGGTACCGCATATTTCGTAAGAAAAAGTATAT
>CAVICC010000096.1:0-5009 GCA_963641405.1 bacterium
AAGCAAAGGCTTGCATTCCAGATGGTCTTCCAAAGGATATCCGCCAGGCATATGATAATTCGCATAAATAATCCTGCGTATTTGCAAGGCAAAAGCACCCCGACAATGAGGTGCTTTTGCTTTGTTCTGTATTTATCTGTGAATATCTACTCTTGTGCTGATTGCAAAAAATAATGTAAACCAAAAACTTGCTGTCACTATACCATCCCAAAGTGTTTCAACGCTTCCACAATCGCCGCTTCCTTTTCATCCGGACATTGCGGCTGCTTAGCTGTCTCCGACTTTGGCTTGTTGTAATTCTCCCGTTCAATGATGCCATACTTCTGCTTCACCTGTGCAATATAAAGGCTCGACACCTTCATTCCATCGTTGTGCTCTGTCACATACTGCTTGATTTCTTCATAGGTGGCTTTACTTTCGGCTGATGTAACATCCAATTCATCCATATCCACCTTCACATTCACATGATGCTTCGCTTCGTGAAGTTTGGACAAAAGGCATACCGTCTCCACATGATAAGTATTTGGAAACATATCCACGCAACATATCTTATCCACCCTATAACCACTTGCTGTAAATATCTCAAGATCTCTTGCCAGACTCGAAGGCTTACATGAAATATATACCATATTCTCAACACCGTAATCTATTATTTTTCCAATAGCTTTCGGATGAATACCGTCTCTTGGTGGATCAAGTATTATATAATCCGGTTTTTCCTCTATATTATCAAGTACCTTAAGGACATCGCCTGCTAGGAATTTGCAGTTATCAAGTCCGTTTAACTTTGCATTTTCCTTTGCTGCTTCTACTGCCTCTGCAACGATCTCAACGCCGACTACTTCTTTGCATACAGGTGCCATCATCTGCGCAATTGTGCCAGTTCCGCTATAGAGATCATAGACAGTCTTTCCGTTTAATGAGTCTGCACCATCACCAAGTATAAACTCTCGGGCTGTCTCGTAGAGTACCTCCGCACCGAGTGAGTTTGTCTGGAAAAATGAGAATGGTGTAATCTTAAATTTTAGTCCTAAAAGCTCTTCGTAAAAAAATGAGTCTCCGTAAAGTACATCTGTTCCTTCGTTTTTTACCACATCTGCAACACTGTCATTTTTTGTGTGGAGTACGCCCTTGAATTTACCGTCATAGTGTCTGGTCAAAAGTGCATATCTCCAGCCCGCAAGAAGCTCCTCCTCGTCAAAGCCCTCTGTTTGTGTTGTGGTTACAAGATCTACTATTATCTCACCTGTTCTGGTCGCTTTTCTAACGAGCAAATGGCGCAGATATCCTTTGTGCGTTAATCTGTGGAAATACGATATATTGTTCTTTGAAAAATAGTCTAGCGTAGCTTTTAAGATTGTTCTGAAATCCTGGTCCACGATCTGGCAGTCTGATACGGTGACTAAATCATAAAAACTGCCTCTTTTGTGCATGCCAAGAGCAAGCGGTCCGTCCTTGTACTCATCTCCAAAAGAAAATTCCATTTTGTTTCTGTATGCTGCTTCAAGTGGACTTCCTTTTATTCCTACAAATTTGTATCCAGCTTCCTCATCAGTACCAATGGCATCGGCTATTAACTTTTTTACCTGTGAAAGTTTCATATTAAGTTGCTTTTCATACGGCACCGTCTGATAAGTACAACCTCCACATGCCCCAAAATGCTGACATGGCTTTTCCATCTCTATAGGAGATTTTTCGATAACCTTAACTAGACGCCCCTCTGGCTTTTTATGTTTTACTTTATTTACAACAAATTCCACCTTCTGACCTGGAATTGTATTTTTTACGATTACCTGTTCGCCATCTTCTGTAATGACAATTCCCTTGTTTGGAAAATCTATTCTCTCAACGGTTCCTGTTCCTGTAAATCCTTTTTTCATATATTATATCTCTCTATCATTGTCTTTCTTATTAGCATTGCAAATATTTTACTTTCATACATATGCTAGCTTGCTAGTACATTTTTATTAGTTCATTTAATTTTTGTACTAGCTTTTACTGTATGTGAAATTACAGCATAATTTTTAATATGATAAGAAAAATGAGGACTACAAACGTAGCCCCCACTTCCTAAACTAATTATTTTTCTTCCTTAGTCTTTGGTGCTTCTTCCTCTTCTTCAACATCTTCTTCGTCCTCATCCTCGAAGAAGTCGTCATCGAAATCATCATCAAAGTCATCCTCGAAATCATCTAAGTAATCAGGTGTGAAGAATCTGTAGATTCCGTATGCAGCAGCTGCAACTGCTACAATAACACCAATTATTGCAAAAATGATAACTGCCTTAGAAGGCTTTTTCTTTTTTTCTTCCTCTTCTTTTTTGATGAGATCATTGAGCTTTGAAACGCTGAGTTTCTCAGCAAGCTTGTTGTCCTTTAAAATTTCTTCAACTTTACTCATAATACAGAACCGCTCCTTTTAAAAATTTTATTGCTATTTGCAATTTGCTATGGTTATTATATCATATTATATCCAATTTTCCTACAAAAATCGCAATTTTTTTAGTCAATTTTTTTTAATTTGGCAAACGATGCAAACATTTTCTTAGTTCCAACCTTGTCAAAGTCAACTGTAACTTCATAATCTCTGCCACCTTCGACGATTGCCATGACCTCTCCTGCTCCAAACTTCATGTGTGATACACGATCCCCGACTTTGTATGTAAGTCCCCCTGTGGTATTTTTACCCGTAAAGGATTTCTGGTTTGATACCGGTGTATATATCGGAGTTTTTGTGCGTGAGGTATTGAATGTAGTCGCATACTCTGTGCCATAGGTAGGTGTCTTTCTAAATGCTTCTTTTGCCTTTCTGTAGCTTCCGACACAATTACCCAAGCTCTCATCATCACGTTTTTTCGGTTCATACACTTCGCCTGACATAAGCTCTTTTGGTATTTCCTTTACAAAGCGCGATACCTTATTAAACTGGGTCTCACCACGCACCATACGCATTCTGGCTGATGTAATTGTAAGGTGTTCCTTTGCCCTTGTTATGCCGACATATGCAAGACGTCTTTCCTCCTCAATCTCGCTTGTCGCATCATCGCTTGTAATAGACATATAACTTGGAAAGAGTCCATCTTCCATACCAGTCAGATAGACATTCGGAAACTCAAGTCCCTTCGCGCTGTGGAGTGTCATGAGCACGACATAATCACTGTTATCATCGAGGCCGTCTATGTCTGCGACCAGAGCTACCTCCTCAAGAAATCCGCTGAGAGTAGGATGTTCCTCACCTGTCTCATAATCTACAGCCTTGTTAATAAATTCGTCTATATTCTCGATTCTCTGCTCTGCCTCGTCAGTACCTTCAGCTTTTAACTCATCAATATAGCCGGTATCATCGAGTATCGCCTGAATGAGCTGTGAAATTGAGTCCATCTCGGCTCTTGCCTTGAGTGACTGTATAAACATTACAAATGGTCTGATCTTGCTCTCGGCTCTCGCCATCCCCGGGATCTCAGCAGCATAACGCAACGCTGTATAAAAATCTATATCTTTTTCAGCGGCATAATTTGCTACTTTATTGATACTTGTGGCTCCGATACCACGCTTTGGCACATTAATGATCCTACGCACAGCCAGATCATCTCTACCATTGTCAATCGTCTTAAGATATGCAAGAATATCTTTTATCTCCTTACGAGCATAAAAGTTTACGCCGCCCACGATCTTGTAAGGTATGTTGCAAGCGATGAATTTCTCCTCAAAAATACGTGACTGTGCATTGGTACGGTACAAAACAGCGCAATCTTTATATGAGCCATCACTTTTTCGGACATATCTGCTTATGGAACGCGACACATAGTCCGCCTCCTCATAACCACTTTCAAGCTGCTCAAATGTTATTTTCTCTCCGGCTCCGTTGTCAGTCCACAGACGTTTATCTTTTCTTCCTATATTATTGGAAATGACATTGTTGGCGACATCAAGGATATTCTGGGTAGATCGGTAATTTTGCTCAAGCTTTATGACTTTTGCATCTTCGAAATGTTTCTCAAAATTGAGAATATTGTATATATTTGCTCCTCTGAATTTGTAAATAGACTGATCATCATCACCCACGACACACAAATTCTTGTATTTCATCGCAAGCAGCCTGATAAGCTCAAACTGCACCGTGTTCGTATCCTGATACTCATCCACCATAATATATCTGAAACGCTCCTGATAATACTCGAGCACCTCTTTATCTAGTTTAAAAAGCTCTACTGTCTTTACCAATAGATCGTCAAAATCAAGTGCATTATTCTGTTTTAATGCATTCTGATACTCTTTGTAAACTAAAGCCTGCTTACGCTTTACAAAGTCACCGGTAAACCTGTTCTCAAACTCGATCGGGTCTATCATCTCATCCTTTGCAGAGGAAATGACATTTAGAAACATCTTTTCCTTGTACATCTTTGTATCTATCTCAAGACGCTTGCATATGTCCTTCATGAGTGTCTTTTGATCATCAGCATCATATATCGTAAAATTGGTGTCATATCCGAGTCTGTCTATGTATCTGCGCAGTATTCTAACACAGGTTGAATGAAATGTGGAAACCCATATGCTCTCTGAGCCGTAACCTACCATATCATCTATTCGCTCGCGCATCTCACCTGCTGCCTTGTTGGTAAATGTGATGGCCATGATATTGTATGGATTTATACCACATTCCTCTATCAGATATGCAGTCCTGTACGTGAGCACACGTGTCTTGCCACTGCCTGCTCCTGCTAATATAAGGAGGGGACCTTCTGTGGTAACCACTGCCTCCCGCTGCTCGTCATTCAACATTTCTAAGTTCATCTTTTTCCTCACCTTAGTACAATTCATATATCACTAAATGTCTCATATAATTTATCGTATTTACAATATAGCAATAGGATACCACAAACATATGTTTTCCACAATATCCGAAAACAAAATTCAAAAAAATCTTGTCATCTAGTTTTCAATACTATATAATAGAGAGATGAGCAAAACGAATTGATTTAAAAGTTGGATTTGACAGTTAGCTTTTGT
>CAVICC010000097.1:0-4992 GCA_963641405.1 bacterium
ATATAAAAGGAAACTATTGGTTGCGAAAATATAAAAAATAAATATTATAATATAAAAAAATTAGAAAATCATTATAAAACTATTTAAAAAAAAATGGAATTATGCCACAATATAAGCATAAGACAACTATCCTGTTTACAACAAGAAGCTAATGTATAGTAGAACAGGGTAGCAACAAAAAACGGAAAGAGAGCAACCATAAATATGGATAAATTTGAACTTGTTGTTCCATGTCATTTCGGACTCGAGGCAGTCGTAAAGAGGGAGATATATGATCTGGGATATGAGATAACACGCGTGGAGGATGGTCGTGTGTCATTCGAGGGAGATGCAGAGGCTATCTGCCGCGCCAATATATTCTTAAGAGGGGCGGAGAGAGTACTGTTACAGGTAGGACGCTTCAAAGCGACCACCTTCGATGAGCTTTTTGAAAACGTAAAGGCACTTCCGTGGGAGAACTATATCCCAAAGGACGGAAAATTCTGGGTAAAAAAGGCTTCTTCCATAAAGAGTAAGCTTTTCAGTCCTTCCGATATACAGTCCATTGTAAAAAAAGCAATGGTGGAGCGCATGAAGAGATCTTATCATCTCGACTGGTTTCCGGAAGACGGAGCGCAGTATCCGGTAAGAGTATTTTTATACAAGGATGAGGTCATGGTGACGCTTGATACATCAGGAGATTCACTTCACAAGAGAGGATATCGTCTGGCTGCAAGTAAGGCACCGCTAACCGAGACGCTTGCCGCATCGCTTATCATGCTCACACCGTGGCGCGCGGACCGTATACTTGTCGATCCGTTCTGCGGAAGTGGTACATTTCCTATAGAGGCGGCTATGATGGCTGCAAACATAGCTCCGGGCATGAATCGTGAATTTACAGCTGAGGAGTGGACGAATATCATTCCGCGAAAGCTGTGGTACGAGTCAGTTCAGGAAGCAAACGATTTGATAGACAAAGATGTGCAGGTAGACATACAGGGTTACGATATAGATCCTGAGGTTGTTGCGGCAGCCAGGGAAAATGCAAAGCGTGCCGGAGTGGATCACATGATACATTTCCAACAGAGGGCGGTTGCAGATCTGCATCACCCGAAGAAGTATGGATTTATCATATCAAATCCGCCATATGGAGAACGTCTGGAGGAAAAATCAGCACTTCCTGCACTTTATTCACAGATAGGTGAGGCATACAAAGGGCTTGATTCATGGTCTATGTATCTTATTACCAGCTACGAGGATACAGAGCGTTATATAGGCAGAAAAGCTGATAAAAACAGGAAAATCTACAACGGTATGATAAAGACGTATTTTTATCAGTTTATGGGACCAAAGCCACCAAGAAGAAAAAAGGATTAACAGACTAATATATGAAGTATTCAAAGAGATATATTGCATTTACATTGATCCTTGCGATCATTTTCGTCTCGAATTTTTACATTTATGCAAAGGATGATTCGTCGCTCGGAGCGTTCCGTGGGGCGCAGATAGAGGATACCGTGTGGAGTCCGCTTGTGGCGGCTGATGTAAACAGCAGCACGATAACTCTAAAGATAGATAATAAAGAATACACCAGTGACAATGTATATGTTTACATGGATGATAAACGCAACATAATGGTTCCGGTGTCCATGCTCCGCGATGCGCTAAACAGCAGTGCGCATGTCTATGATGAGAACGAGCTTCTCGTCGAAAAACACAGTCTGACAGCGGATTTTAAGCTGGCGGATGACAGTGGATTTGTGATGTATGAGGGACAGTTTTATGTCAGCCTTGACAGATTATCAGAGCTTTTGGATATGACTTGTAATTTTGATACAGCGACAAACACGCTTACCATGACGGACAATTCAGAAGGTGTTTCGCCTGTCCCTACAAAGTACGATCTTAGGGAAAAGCTTCGCGTATCGCAGATCAGGGATCAGGGCACATACGGCACTTGCTGGGCATTTGCGGCAACCAGCGCACTTGAGTCTTCGCTCATGCCGGAGGAAAATCTGCTGTTTTCGGTAGATCATATGAGCATGAGTAATTCCTTCAACGTCAATCAGTATGACGGTGGAGATTATACAATGGGTATGGCATATCTTGCGGCATGGCAGGGACCTGTCTATGATGCGGATGATCCATATGGTGACGGTGTAACAAGGGATGATCTTACGGCAGTAAAGCATGTGCAGGAGATCAGGATCATTGACGGAAAGGATTATCAGGGAATAAAAGAGGCTGTATTCAAATACGGTGGGGTCCAGACTTCGCTTTACAGCACGATAACCAGCTCAAAAGCAAGGACACAGTACTACAACAGGGATACCAACTCGTATTGTTATATGGGTTCGGAAAAGCCGAATCATGATGTTGTGATAATAGGCTGGGATGACAACTATCCTAAAGAGAATTTCAACGTAGATCTCGAGGGTGATGGTGCGTTTATATGTCAGAACAGCTGGGGCACGCAGTTCGGTGACAACGGAGTATTCTACGTGTCTTACTACGATACAAATGTCGGCACCCACAATGTTGTATACACAGGTATAGAGGATACAGATAATTATGACAATATTTATCAGAGTGATCTGTGCGGCTGGGTTGGCAAAATGGGTTACGACAAAGAGGATATGTACGGAGCAAATGTATTTACAGCCGGATCTGCTGAGACACTCAAGGCAGCAAGCTTTTACGCTACAGCCTCAGACACATCGTACAAGCTCTATGTGGTAAAGGATTTTAAAAACGAGTATTCATTTTCAGACAGGACTCTCGTGGCAGAGGGCACTCTCGAGGATGCCGGATACTATACGGTCAATTTTAATGACTCTATAGATGTGGATGCAGGACAGCGTTATGCGATAGTTTTATACATCAATACGCCCGGCTCGACACACCCTATGGCGATCGAGTACGATTCGGGAGAACCGTCAATGGCTACGGTGGATCTTGATGATGGTGAAGGCTATATAAGCTATGACGGAGTGGCTTTTATCAACGTAAAGGAAAAACAGGACTGCAACCTCTGTATAAAGGCTTTTTCTGATAACAGATGAGATAATTGATGATATGTACAAAAGAATTTTAAAGATAATAACAGCGGTATTTGTGGCGCTGACGTTTGTAGTTCCGGCAACAATAATAAAGCTGCCGGGGCTGCATGAACGGTATGCTATGGCAGAAGAAATAGACAGCAATACCTGGCAGAAGTATCTTGAAACAAATATAGCAAAAACTAATGATGGGGTATCACCAGAGAAAATAGTACAGGATGATAGCACCGACAGTGGACAAAATAAAGGCCAGCTTAATATACAACTACCATCTGATATTACAGAAAGCAATCTGTCACTGAAAAACGATTATCTGACACAGACGCTTTACGTGAGCCTGGATGTCGATACAACAAATTATTTCACGGATTACAAGATTGCAGGAAGTTCTGACCATATAAGCTCCATGCAGTACTACAGACAGGGTGATAAAGGCATTATTGCGATAGCTATGGATAAAGTATACGAGATATCGCATACAGTGGATGAGGATGGACTGCATCTGGATTTTATAGATCCGCACGATATATATGATAAAGTGGTAGTAATAGACGCAGGACATGGCAGCAGAACAAGTGGTGCTGTGCGAAATGGTATCGAGGAGAAAAATATCAACCTTGATATTGTACTGTGTTTAAAAGCATTGTTAGATGATTATTCCGGTGATAAAAAAATAGGGGTATATTATACCAGGACGACTGATACGAATCCTACATTGCAGCAGAGAGTTGAGCTTGCAAATAAGGCGGATGCAGATTTTTTTATAAGTGTGCACAATAATTCATCCGGTTCAGGTAATTTTACATCGGCACATGGCACACAGGTGCTTTACAGCCAGTCAGATACAAAAGAACTGGGAAGTAAACGTCTGGCACAGATATGCCTTGATAATGTGACTGCCACCACCAAAAACAGCTCATTTGGGCTGCTCGAGGCAGACGATATATACATAATAAGAACAAGTGAGTCTCCGGTGGCACTCGTGGAGGTTGGATTTATGACTAATCGAGAGGAACTGGACAAGCTGTCAGATTCTTCTTATCAGAAGTTGGCAGCGCAGGGCATATACAATGCGATCATGCAGGCATTTGATGAGGGATATTGATTTTAGGATGAGCAGAAAGGAAATATTATGAAAAAAATAATTTTTGCAACGGGAAATAAGGACAAAATGAGAGAAATCCGCGAGATACTCGCAGATTGTGATGTGGAGATACGGTCTATGAAAGAGGCTGGGATAAATGTCGATATCGTGGAAGATGGCAAGACTTTTGAGGACAATGCTATCATAAAGGCAAAAGCTATAGCAGATCATACAGATGCGATTGTGTTGGCAGACGATTCGGGTCTTGAGATAGACTACCTGAATAAAGAGCCGGGCGTGTACTCGGCACGATATATGGGCGAGGATACTTCTTATGACATCAAGAATAAAAACCTTATAGACAGACTTGACGGAGTGCCAAAGGAGAAAAGAACTGCACGCTTTGTATGTGCAATAGCAGCTGTTCTGCCTGACAAACAGGTGCTTGTCACAAGGCAGACCATGGAGGGCTATATCGGCTGGGAGATAGCAGGAGAAAATGGATTTGGGTATGATCCTATATTCTATCTTGATGAATATGGATGCTCATCGGCAGAACTTTCACCGGAGCAGAAGAACGCAATCAGCCATCGTGGAAAGGCTCTCAGGGATATGAAGCAGCAGCTTGTGAAGTATCTCTAGAAAATTTTAAAAAAATTTAAAAAAGTTGTTGACAGAATCGGACCTTTGCTATATACTAATTCTTGCGTCACGGAAAGGACGTAAAAATAAAACCTTCGGGGTGTGGCTCAGCTTGGCTAGAGCGCCTGGTTTGGGACCAGGAGGTCGCAGGTTCGAATCCTGTCACCCCGACTACATGCGGGTGTAGTTCAATGGTAGAACACCAGCCTTCCAAGCTGGATACGTGGG
>CAVICC010000098.1:0-4764 GCA_963641405.1 bacterium
CCGGAATCCAACTTAAAAATCTTAAAAATTTGTCTTGACAAATGGGTTCACTTTAATATTATTTTTATAAAATGATATAAAAATTCTTTATGGATATAATTTGTAGAAAGGAGCACATATATGAAGTTTGATGCAATATTTTATGCACTTGAAGTGGCAGATGCCGGCTCTTTTAGTCAGGCCGCCAGAAATCTGTATATGTCGCAGCCTAACTTAAGCTATGCTGTACGCCAGTTAGAAGAAGATTTAGGCATACGTCTTTTTGATCGAATTCCGGGTGGTGTAGTTCCAACAGAAGACGGACAGGCATTGATAGAACGTTTTCGCATTATCAGACGTGAATACGAGCAGATCCAGGAATTTTCCCATCTTCCAAGCCACAATTATAAGCGTCAGCTTCGGATAGGATCCTTAAGTTCGAGCCGGGCAGCCAGGGCATTTACGAGTTTTGTAAAAAAATATCCTGGGGATGGCTGTCAGTTTGCTTTCTTAAATTATGATTCTCTGGATGATCTGATAGATGAAATAGCAGCACATAAGCTTGATCTTGCAGTTATCGGTACATTTTCTACGCATATCAGGACGATGCAGGCAAAAATGAAAAATGCGGATCTAGAATACCACATAATCGGTGAAAGCCCGCTGTGTGCAGTTGTCGGGAAGTCAAATCCGCTATTTGGATGCACCAAACCAGTACAATTAGCTGATCTTTATCAGTTTACAGGCGTTCAGTATGGTCCGACAGCAAATGATCCCAGTCACTCGCTGCTTCATGAGACCGCACTTTCACTTCATATGGCAGGGGAGATAAGCGTTACGGGCACACAGATTTTCTTTGACTTGATTCGTGAGACAGATGTTGTTGGCCTTGTCTCTGCAAGACCAGAAGCTTTTTATAAATATCGTGGAGAGCAGGATCTGTGGATAATTTTGATTGATGATTGCCCTTTGACAGGCGAATTTGGATGGATAAAGCCGTGCCGCACGATTTTGCCGGAGCTTGCAAAGGAATATCTTGATATTTTGCTGGCACTTTATTGATTTAACGGAAAATATCTGCCATTAATTTATAACGTGATGATTCAGCCATCTGCCGGAATGGAATCTTATTGTAAATATTATAGATCTAAGGCTCCAGTCAGCCGCCATTCCGATCCATACTGCGATAGGCCCGAAACCCCATACACGGCACAGATAGATACACAGGCTGACACGGCACAGCCACATCGTGCAGCAGGATACGATCATGGAGAATTTTACATCTCCTGCGGCGCGTAGACCGTATGGCGGAATAAATGCCATTACCCAGCAGAGTGGTTTTGCAATCGTTATGAAAACAACCATATCAAAGCAAAGCTTAGCGCTGGCAGCTTCCATACCGGCAATCATGGTGATAGGTTTTGTCAGGGCAAATACGAGCACACAGCTTGCTATTATGACTATCTCAGACACCCATGACAATTTTTTGATATAATAGATAGCCTCATCCTTTCTGCCGGCACCGAGACACTGTCCAACTACTGTCATGAGACCGATTCCTATTCCGATTGCAGCGATACCATTAAGATTTTCAAGGATATTGGTCATGGCCTGGGCAGCTATGGCAACTGTTCCAAGAGTGGAAACGGTAGATTGTATAGCTAGTTTTCCAAACTGGAACATACTGTTTTCGATACCTGATGGAATGCCGATAAACAGTATTTTTTTTATGAGACCAAATTCCGGACGGATCGAAAGATAATTCTTTATATATATAGGTTCACTTTCTTTTCTTAGCTGAACAATCACTACTATAGCACAGAATATACGTGATATAAGCGTTGATATGGCAGCGCCTTCGACACCCATGCCAAAACCAAAGATCAAAATTGCGTTTCCACCGATATTCATAAAATTAGATATCACCGATATGATCATAGGATTCTTACTGTTGTTTTGGGAACGCATGATGGATGCACCGGCATCATACAGCCCTATAAATGGAAATGACAGCAGTGTAAAAAGAAAATAAACCTGTGAATTTCTCATAACATCTGCTTCTACAGCACCAAATATAGCCCTAAGCAATGGCTTTCTTGTGATAAGGCATATGGCTGACAGTGCAACAGACAGAAAAACCATAACAAAAAGCACCTGTCTTGCAGCATGGTTAGCACCTTCTTTATTATTGCTTCCTAGATACTGCGAGCAAAGTATCGCACCACCGGCAGCAAGAGCCGAGAGTGCCTGTATGACAAGTATGTTGATAGAATCAACGAGTGATACTGCAGATATGGCAGCAGAGCCGACATTGCTGACCATCATCGTATCTACAGTTCCCATCAGAGATGACAGGAGCTGTTCTATTATGATAGGAATCAGGAGCTTACGAAGATCTGTATTTGTATATATGTGTCCGGCAGCCGCCGGTTTATTCTGATTTGAATTTCTATTAAAAATTTTTCCCATAATACAATATAAATGTCCTTTTCGAAAAAGTATAAATAAGCATACTTAGGTTAGTACTTTAAATTTTACATGTCAATATGAAGATTACAAAACGGCAATCAATTATAATCAAATATTTAAAAAATTATAAAAATCACTATATTTATTCCATTTTTATTGGAAAAGTTGTACAATGATGCCATAGGTTAGAAATGGAGGAAATCACTATGGAGAAACTTACAGATGGATTAAAGAAAATATTATTGGCAGGTATAGGTACAGTTGCAGTTACAGCTGAAAAGTCGAAAGATGTCCTCGATGAGATGGTAAAAAGAGGAGAACTTACAGTAGAGCAGGGCAAAGTGCTCAATCAGGAATTAAAACACAGCATCAAAAACACAGTAAAAAATAATGTAAAAGTAGCTGTAAAGCCACAGTCTCCGGAGGAACTTGAGGAACTCTTAGACAAGATGACACCAGATCAGCTTGAGGCCTTAAAGGCAAAGATCGCTCAGATGGAGGCGGCCGATACAGAGGCTGACACAGTTGACGATGAAAGTGTTTTCGAAGACGAAGATGAAGTTTTTAAAGAAGCAGATGACAAAGTAGACGATAAAGATAATGTATCAGATCAGGGCATGACGGAGGAAGATTCTGCGGTAGAGATAAAAATAGAATCAGAAGAAAAAACAGAAGGCGAGAATTAGGATGAACAGCCGTCTGAAAGAAATGACAGCTGTACTGAAAAAGTACAAGATCAGTCATGGGCTTACACCCGAGAAATTTCGACTCATATTGCAGGAGCTTGGACCTACCTATATAAAGCTTGGACAGATCATGTCGCTTCATTCAGATATTCTCCCCAAGGAATACTGTGATGAGCTTATGAAACTGTGTTCAGATGTGGAGCCGATGCCATTTTCGCAAGTGGAAGAGGTTATAAAAGATTCGTTTGGATATTCCTGGAAGAAGATCTTTGAATATATAGACGAAAAGCCGCTTGGTTCAGCCTCGATTGCGCAAGTACATCGTGCGCGTCTTAAAAGTGGAGAAGAGGTTGTAGTAAAGGTACAGCGCAAAGGTATACATGAGATAATGTCCCAGGATATTGCCCTGATGCATCGCGCAGTTAAACTTGTGCCTCCGATATCCATAAAAGGTATTGCAGACTGGGATATGGTGTTAAATGAGATGTGGGCAGTTGCGCAGGAAGAGATGAATTTCATGACTGAGGCTGCTAATATCGAGGAATTCGCACGAAATAACATGGATGTTGCATTTGTTGCGACACCGAAGCTGTTTCGCAAATATACGACTACACACGTGCTTGTCATGGAATATGTAGATGGAATCAAAATAGATGACAAGGCTTCACTTACAGCGGAAGGATATGATCTGGATGAGATTGGCAGTAAGTTTGTTGACAACTATATCAGACAGGTCATAGAGGATGGATTTTTCCATGCAGATCCTCATCCGGGGAATGTGTGCATACGCGATGGAAAGATAGTCTGGATGGATATGGGCATGATGGGCAGGCTTTCCGAGCGCGATAAAAAGCAGATAAGCAATGCGGTATATGGTATAGCACTGAATGATATCGGAATGATAGAGGATGCTGTTCTTGCTATTGGAGATTTCAGGGGTGAGCCTGACAGTGCCAGACTGTACAAGGATATAAAGACTCTTATAGGCAAATACGGCAGTCTCGATATGGGACAGATCGATGTAGCTGTGTTTCTGCAGGAAATCATGGATGTCATGAAAAACAATAAAGTTGCCATGCCGCATGGTTTTACGATGCTTGCCAGAGGACTTACCCAGATGGAGGGAGTGCTGGCAGACATAGCACCGGATATCAATATGGCAGAAATTGCAGCAGCACGCTTGAAGCAGGATATGCTTAAAAAATTTGACCTGAAGGGTGAACTGAAAAATGCCGGTAAGACGGTTTACAAATCTGCTCACAGGATGGTGGAACTGCCACAGCAGCTTTCAAATATCCTGGAGGAATATCAGAGAGGACAGGCGAGGATCAACCTAGATATGCACGCTTCCGACGAGCTCTCAAGGCTTTTGCACAGGCTTGTGAGAAATATAGTGATGGGGTTGTGGGTAATGGCACTTCTCATCAGCTCAAGCATCGTCTGTACTACTGATATGAAACCGAAGATACTTGGTATTCCTGCTATCGGAGTACTGGGATATCTTTTCGCATGTATTATTGTATTGTATACAATTGTAAAGCATTTTATATCACGCAGGTGATAGATGAAATATCAGTAACTGTTCAGTACCTTCACAGTTGCGAGCCGCAAGCGCATTAGAATCAGCTTC
>CAVICC010000099.1:0-4588 GCA_963641405.1 bacterium
GATGAAAAATCAGACAAGTCAATGTGGCGGTTACTTAATATTCGTTGTACTAGTCTACAGCAAGAACCATGATTGCAAAACCAACACTAAATTCTTATACCTAAAATAGACAAAAACACGGCAATGTAGAATATTTCCACATTGCCGTATTTTTCATTTACATAATTTTTGTTGATCAGCATACATCCTAACCGCAGCTCTCCATTCAACCTAATAATCTGATCAAAAAACTTGCTGATATTAGCACCATTGCTCCGCCAAGTCTCGTTGCCATCTGCGCAAACGGAATAAGCTCCATGCGGTCTGCTGCTGAAAGTACAGCTATGTTTCCGGTTCCTCCCATACTGTTTGTGCAAAGTCCTGCTGTAATAGAAGCCTCTACCGGATAAAATCCAAACAGTTTTCCAAGCAGGCTTGATACGATTGCAACGGTCATAATGATCGTGATGCATATGATCATAAACTGTGGTGTAAGTGAAGCACCGAGTACTTTCATATCCAAAAGTGCTACTCCGATTCCTGCAAGCAGTGCATGTGTAAAGTTTTTCATTACAAACTGTCCCCACTGCACAGCCATATACTCATATTTATCCGGGATAATTCCAAGCAGTTTAAAGATAACAACTATGATTATCATAAATGCATACGCATGGATATTAGGAAATACATGACTTATGAGTGTTCCTACTGTGAAAAAGCCGCATGAAAAAAGTAATCCTGTTCCCATGATAGAAAGATCCATTTTTGTCTCTGTTTTTACCTTTTTATCCTTGTCCTCCGGAATATCCATGAGTTTTCCATTTCCGTTTAAAGCCGGAAATTTAGTGCCGATCTTTGCAATAAGTGCCGCACTTATGATCGCAAGTACATTACCGATCGCAGATGCAGGTATCATCTGTGAGATAATTCCAGCCTGCTCCATTCCTGTCGCATTTGCGTAGATCTGCGAAAGCGGTGTTACTCCTGCTCCCATTCCTCCGCTCATCATAGGCATTGCAATATAGAGAATACTCTCATTAAAACCTCTTCCGGTTATCATTCCGGCTACGCCTCCCATGAGCATTGCACATGCCATTGATATAAATGAAACAGGTAAGAAACGGACTGCTGCCTTTTTTAGCAGAGTGCGATTCATTCCGAGTATACTTCCTGTGATAAGTGCGGAAATATAGAAATCCAGAAAGCCCACATTATTCATAAAATCTTTGCAGTTTTCCACCACACTTGTTGGAAGCACTCCAAAAGAAGCCAGTGCCGATGATGCAAATATACAAAATACTGCTCCACCTCCAAGATACGATCTGATAATCGGTATTTTTGAGCCCAACAGATTAAATACACTTCCGAGCACCATCATGATCGCAAGTGCTCCTACCATATTTGAAGGAAGTATCTCTGTCTGAGCTGCAAACAGCACGATTGCAGCCAGTATCAGGTATACAGGTATCGATAACCCCATTATTTTTACTTCTAACAGTTTTTCAAATGGATTTGACTTTACAGTTCTCTGAGCATCCATAAAACATCCCCCTCATATTTTACCCTAGTTTTGAAACACCTGTTTCTACTGCCTTTTTTGCAACTTCCTTAGCTACATTTGCAGCAACTCTTTCATCGAAAGCTCCCGGAATTATGTAATCCTCTGTAAGTTCCTCCGGCTTTATTATATCTGCGATTGCCTTTACAGCAGCCATCTTCATTTCTTCTGTTATATCTGTTGCCCTTGCATCAAGTGCGCCTCTGAAAATGCCCGGGAATACAAGCACATTATTGATCTGGTTCGGAAAATCCGATCTTCCTGTAGCAACAACCTTTGCACCGCCTTTTTTCGCTTCATCAGGCATGATCTCCGGTGTCGGGTTTGCCATTGCAAAAACGATCGAATCATCTGCCATAGTGCTTACCATCTCCGCAGTCACGATATTCGGTGCTGAAACTCCGACAAACACATCTCTGCCTTTCATAGCTGTTTTCAGATCTCCGTGTATCTGCTCCTTGTTTGTCTTTTCTGCCATTTCTTTTTGAGCCGGATTCATCCATTCCTCACCAACTGCCAGAATTCCTTTCTTATCTACCAGAACTACATCACCTATTCCAAGCTCCAGCAGAAGTTTACAGATGGAAATTCCGGCTGAGCCTGCTCCGTTTATGACTACCTTTGCTTTTGAAAACTCTTTACCTACAAATTTAAGTGCATTTGTAAGTCCTGCCGATACAACAATCGCTGTTCCATGCTGGTCATCATGGAATACCGGAATATCAAGTTCTTCCTTTAATCTTCTCTCTATTTCAAAACATCTCGGTGCTGAAATATCTTCGAGATTGATGCCTCCGAATGTCGGTGCAAGACGTTTAACTGTTTCAACGATCTCATCTGTATCCTTAGTGTCTAAGCAAATAGGAAATGCATCAATTCCGGCAAACTCTTTAAAAAGAATTGATTTTCCTTCCATAACAGGCATTGCAGCCTCCGGTCCGATATCTCCAAGGCCAAGAACTGCTGTTCCATCGGAAACAACTGCTACCAGATTGCCCTTTGCGGTGTATCTGTATACATCCGCTTTGTTGTCTCTGATTCTCCTGCAAGGCTCTGCAACACCCGGTGTATATGCCGTGCTAAGATCATCTCTTGTCTTTACGTGAACCTTTGATGTAACACTGATCTTTCCTTTGTTTTCCTCATGCATTTTTAATGCCATTTCATTGTAATCCATAATTTTGATCTCCTTTTTTCCGTTTCTGTTTTCTTGTTAAATCAAGGATAACACCCCTCGGAAAAAAGAAAAGTTTATGTAACTTTTTAAACCCTTTTGAAAGTAAAAAAAATACTTACTGTTAAAAAATCGTGTATAATTAAAATATAAATAATGTTTCTTACAAAATCCGCAATGCTGCATACTTTTGCGCCGGATAGTTACTCATATACATTAAAATGAAAGGTGAGCTGACATGAATAATAATGAAGAATCCATCCAGAAAAAACTTTCAAAATCATATTTTATTCTGGTCGGACTGTTACTGCTGTTTACTGCCGCATTTATCCTTCCTGCACAGTTAAAGGAATTAAACACTACTTTGGAAAAACAGATTTCAGGAACCGGATATATACTTTCCAAAGAGCCTGAGATCATATCCGGCATGAAAGAGCATAATTTTTCATCTTCCATAACACAAATGCTCTCTGACCTTATGGACAATTCAGATGAAATAGATTACATCGTATTTGCCGATAAAAATTCCATAAGGCTATTCCATCCCGATCCTGATGAAATAGGAAAATCCTTTGCCGGAGGGGATGAAAAACAGATACTTTCCGATCCGACACCATATATCACGACAAAACAGGGCGCACATAACGTACAAAAACGTTCTTTTCACCAAATACATGATGAAGATGGTAATGTTTTAGGCTTTGTGATGGTAAGTGCTTCATTATCTACTGTAAGGAACGCACAGCTTCGGATCGTGATTAAATTCTTATTTGTATTTTTGTGTCTTTTTATCATCGGGATACTTTTTGCCATATACACAGCCCGGCATATAAGACGCAGCCTGTTAGGTTATGAGCCTGCCACGTTCGTGCGGATGTTTATACAGCGTGAAGAAATTCTTGAAAATATAGATGAAGGTCTTTTGGCATATGACCTTTCTTTTGAAAAAATATATTTTAACTCTGCGGCAGCAAATCTGCTCGGTACATCATATGAGCTTACAAAAAACAGCGAAATTTATCATCTTTGCCAGAAATGCATTGATGATAACGAAATCGTAACCTCAGTTCCACATGAATATAACGGAAAGACCTTACTGCTTAGCATAATGCCGCTTTCCAACAATGATAAGTGCATCGGATTTCTGATCATGCTGCGCGACAGGACAGAAATGCTCGACCTTGCCGATCAGCTTACCGGTTCAACACACATTGTAGAGGCACTCAGAGCCTCCACACATGAATTCTTGAACAAGTTACACATCATATCTGGAATGTTACAGATGGAAAATTATGATCAGGCGATCACCTTTATCGATGGACTTTCAAACGATACGCAAAACAGCTACCAGTCTGTCATCCAGCAGATCCAGAATAAGACCATAGCCGCTCTGCTGCTCGGAAAACAGAGCCGCGCCAGAGAACTTGATATAGATCTCAGTATCCAGAAAAACTGTTATCTCGATTCTCACAACGATTTTCTTTCAACCAAAGAACTTGTAACTATCGTTGGTAATCTGATTGAAAATGCGTTTCATGCTGTGGAAAACAGGGATGGTATACGTCAGGTCCAGCTTTTTATAGGTCAGACCTCCGACGGACTGACTATTATTACAGATGATACAGGCTGTGGAATGACAGAAGCCCAGATAAACGATCTTATGACAGGAAACTTCACAACAAGAGGTGAAGGTCATGGTATTGGTTTCCGTCTGATACGCGAGATCGTAAACAAACACGACGGCTACTTGTCGATCGACTCCGAGCCTGATGTCGGTTCATCATTTACAATAAGTATTCAAAAAAAGAGAAATGGGGGGAACATCAAATGATTAAAACTGTAATTGTCGAGGACGATCTTATGGTCGCAGAAATAAA
>CAVICC010000100.1:0-4286 GCA_963641405.1 bacterium
AGCGCCCATCAGCGAAGCTGATTCTAATGCGCTTGCGGCTCGCAACTGTGAAGGAACTGAACAGTTACGAAAAAGGGAGATGATCACATGTCAATCAAGAAAATTGCAGAAGAAGCCGGTGTCTCAACAGCCACCGTATCGCGCGTGCTCAATAATCCAAATTACAAATGTGCATCTCCCAAGGTGCGTGATCGGATATGGCAGGCTGCAATAGCGCTAAATTACACACCTAATACTGCCGCCCGCAGCCTTAAGATGGGAAAGCAGACGGAAAAACAAAGGCCGTATTATGTGGGAGTTCTGATGACGAGACTGGAAAATGTAATAAAGAGGCACTTGGCAAACTAAACCGCAAGTACAAAAGTGTTGTTTCAGTAAACCGCAATTCCACCAATTATGAGGTGGACGAGGTACTTTGTGATGGTCAAAAAGTGGCAATGATTGCGGTTGATTATCTGATTTCACTCGGGCATAGAAATATAGCTTATGTGGGCGATTTCCCCATAATGATTACTATTTCGTATCAAATTTTGTGAAGATCATATGCACAATATAAGGCACCAGAATAACCGGTATAGCCAGATAGGCGAGGAAACTGTAAGCCTTCTGGATGAGGGTAAGAAGTCCGAACTGTGCGATACCGAAATCAACGAGACAGCAGATAAGTGCAATCACGAGTTCACGGGTTTTTATGTGGCTTGTCGGGTGAGTGGAAGATGCGTTTTCTTCATTAATATTTTCAACATTGGTGCCTTTGTTTCCAAGCCTCTCAAATCCGTCCGATACACGTTTTACCATAGCTGCGACCATATTTACAGCGGTAGAAACAGCACCGAGTATGATAAGTATGGAAATGAGTGGTGTCATAAATTCTTTGCCGACTCCGTTTTGAACCATGAGCAGGGTAGGAACGCTTGCGGTCTGCATATCAGGTGTGGTGTAAACGGTCATGATTCCAAGACATACCATAGTCATCATAAGTGCATTTACGACAAAGCCAAGCCCCATACTTTTAACTGCGTCCTTTGGTTTTTTAAATACTTTTGCATGTTGGACAAAAACTGCGATATTTGCTAGCTGGAAAGTTCCGTACAAAAATGCTGAGTAAAGTGATTTTCCAAAAGGCATTGGAGCCTGCGACATCTGATCTGCGGCTGCTGTGATCGAACTAAAGCCGTGAATGATATTCGGGATGTATACGATCAAAAGTCCTGCGATTATACATATGGAAAGTACTGAGGCAACACGTCGTACCAGATCAGTTCCGAATATGGCAACGATAAAAATAAAAATACCGATTATAAGTGTGCACAATAGATAAGGCAATCCGGTCAGAGTGGAAAGAGTCGCACCACCGGTTGCGAATGCTACGGCAGGAGCTACGCACATTACACATATGTAGAGCAGCTCAAATAGGTTTGAAAATACAGGTGCAAACCTGCCGTAAAAAGCATTGTTGTATGAGCGATAATCGTACACTTCGTGCCTGCGGGCAAAACGCATGCCGTAGGCGAAAAATATTCCGTTATAGAGCATGGCGATTGCCGGCATTATAAGACACCATATGCCGTATCGAACATAGTAGCTGTAGATTTGTGCTCCGGAAGCAAAGCCACCTCCGAAGTGAGTTGTAAACCAGACAAAAGCAACTCCAAAGATGATTGAGGTGGAGCTTTTGCCAACAGTATCTGATTTATACATTAAAAAATTCCCTCCTGAGTTCGTTCATTTAGCTTGTTCATAGCATCCTGGAGCATTTCGCGTGTAACTTTATAGGGATAATGCTTTACATCAGACATATCAGGAATACGGTCAAGACTTTCATTCCACTGATCTTCTGTGATTTCGATCTGCTCAAGTGATGTAGGAAGACCAATCTCTTTATTCAGCTTATAAATCTTCTCGAATTCATCATATTGTCCATCGACCAGAAGGGCAAAAAGCACACCAAATCCAACCACTTCGCCATGCAGATGTTTTTCCTCGATAACAGGGTATGAGGTAAGTGCATAGAAGATCGCGTGTGCAAGTCCGCTGTTGTAATCAGGTGTAAAATCTTTTGTCAGGAATATTGATGCGATGCCTGTTGTGACAACTATCGCCAGCACAACCTGTTCCACATCATATGTGCAGAGTCCCTGTTTGTGATCCTGCAGAGCTTTTGCACCGTATTCGAGTAGTGGATTGCGGCACATGACGCTGAGGGAAACACCAAGTGAGGTAAAATGTTCAAGGCGTTCATCTCTTGATGAGATCGTAGCCTCGTAGTATTTTGCGTAAGTGTCACCTATTCCGGCCCACATATACTGAGCTGGAGCCTTTGCAATTATCTCTGTATCGATAAAAGCATGCATTGCCGGACGAACAAAAAAGTTAGGCTTCAAGAAAGTTCCGTCATCATTGTACATGATAGAAACGGATGTGCAGGCGGCACAGTTTGAGGCGATGGTCGGAAAAGTAAATACAGGCTTATCATCTGTGATACACAGGCACTTGACAGTATCAAGGGCTTTTCCACCTCCGACACCAAATACCATATCAGCCTCATTGTATACAGGTAGCCTGCGAAGCCTTTCGACATTGTCATATGTGCAGTCATTTCCATAAAACTCGACACCTATGATAGTAAGATCAGTTTTTGCAACATAGCTTTTGATCTTTTCGAGGGAAGCCGCAAGTGCTCTTTTTCCACCGATTATGAGAACTGTTTTTCCGTAGGATTCACAAACCGGACCGATTTTATCGTATATGTGATCTCCGATTGAGTAGCTCGGCAGATGCACTTCGTAGTTTTCTAATTTCATGTAAAGATTTCCTCCTGTGTAAAATTCTTTAATTTAAACAATTTAAATACATTATACAGTATCATAATGATAAATTACAGTGTAAAATTAACGTGTTAACTAAATAAAGTGTAATATAAAATTCTTGAAAAACTATCGCTACAGCGATATAATTTAAATATGCAATTAAGTAAAAAGGAACAGGAAGTTATACTACAATCCAGAGATATAAAGAGGTGGCAAATGTCTAAAATACTATATCACGGTTCAGAAAACATAATAGAAAAGCCGGAATTTGGAAAAGGTGCCCGAAATAATGATTATGGAAAAGGCTTTTATTGCACAGAGAACATAGAACTTGCAAAAGAATGGGCCTGTGCGAAGCAGAATAATGGTTATGCGAATATATATGAGTTTGACATGGCTGGACTCGAGGTGCTTAATCTTAATTCACCTGAGTATAACATTTTAAACTGGCTTGCTATCCTTGCGGATAACAGGACATATTGGCAGAATGGAAGCATAGCTGAACAGGCAAAAAAATATATAAAAGATAATTTCCTTCCGGATATTTCGGGATATGATGTGATAATAGGCTACAGGGCAGATGATTCATACTTTTCATTTGCGCAGGATTTTATTGCAGGAGTCATTTCACTTCAAAAGCTGTCAGAGGCGATGCGGCTGGGAAAACTCGGAGAACAGATCGTTTTAAAAAGCCAAAAGGCTTTTGAGCAGATAGAATTTATCGGTTATGAGGATGTTGATGCAGGGGAATACTTCAATAAAAAAAGAGAAAGAGAGCGTGAAGCAAGGCAGGAGTATCGCAGAAGTAAAACGGTAACAGCCAATGTGAACGATCTGTTTATTCTTGATATCATGAGGGAGGAAATAAAAAATGGAGATGCGCGCTTATCCGTCTGATTATCTTGCAATGGCACAGCGTATAATGGGCGATATGCTGGACTTTGCGGTAAATACCTGTGAGATGGACCTTGAAAAATTTTATGGTCTGTTTCTGATGTCAGACGTTTCCACACAGTTTCAAACAGGAAATCCGACATATATAGCCGGAAAAACAGGATGTGAGCTTGCAAAAGAAGTGGTAGAAAAATCCGGGCTTGCCCCGATAGAACATGAGGATGAGATGTATCTGGATAAATCACCGGAATACTGGGCCGGATGGGCTTTGGCATACTACCAGTGGTATACATGCCGTAAATTTCTAAGGATAAATGATGCTGCGCCAATCGGTAAGATAGTAGATATGTATTATGTCTATCATGAAATGGACATTATGCATTTTGTTGATACAATAAATGAGTTTTGGGATGAATATTATAAGGAAACAAACCTCAAACGTATCAGAAAATATTCCGGGCTGTCGCAGAGTGAACTGGCAGATCTGTCCGGTGTTCCGTTAAGGCAGATACAGCTTTTTGAACAAAGGCAGAGAGATATAAATCACACAAGAGCCATAGATGTTGTAAAGCTGGGGCGCGT
>CAVICC010000101.1:0-4234 GCA_963641405.1 bacterium
GAGTTGGCTCGTTATATCCCTTAAATTTCATCATAGCTGCTTTAGCTTTTTCCCATTCTGGCTTAAATATTACATCATTAAACATTGCCTTCATAGCCTGATTATCAGCATTGATATTTTCTCTATTTTCTTTAAGATTCACCTGTTCAACCATGTATCCCCATGCTCTTATGTAACACCAGCTTTCTAATTCGTCAAAATATCCCTTCCAAGTATGCTTTCTATCTTTCTGGTTATACCACTCCTTAAATTCTGGAACATAAGATTGTCCATCATCAGTATATTGTATCTCAATATCGTTATTTTCCTTCATTTTTAGATAGAGATATTCATACATTTCTTTTATCTGTTTATTTTCGTTATTTTTTTTATCTATATATTCCTTACCTTGAAAGAAAAGATCACTTATAGTTTTAATTTGACCTCCGGAATTTTTATTTAAAGATTTAATTAGCTCCGTAAAAACAGGGTCAAATGCATTTTCTTCCCATATAGTTTCATTATTTTCAGCGTCTTTTTGGAGGGTCATAAACATTTTAGCCTGCAATTTTAAACTTTTTTTAACAGACTCTTCATATTCATTACCAAATGATTCTGATGTGATAATTTTTTCAATATCTTTAATGACATCAGGATACATACAGGTTAATTCAATAATATCCTTTACACTTTTGTATTCTTCTTTCAGAAGTGGATCAGATTGAACATAATAACATGCACCCTCGAACATGTCATAGGTAGGAAATGGAAAATCTTGATCTATTCTGTCAAACTGGTGCATATCCTGGTATATCTGACGTATTTCTTCCCAAAATCTTTTGGTTGCCTCTCTATTAAATACTGTACTCATATTATTATCTCCTGTTAGGCTGTGGTAATTGCTTAAACCAAATTATACTACAACAATGTAGACAAAAGTGAGACAAACTTCGATCACATGAAAAATATTATCCCATTTTCTTAATTAAATCTTAATGCGATACATAATTGGTTTTTAATGTTAAAATAGTTACAATAATATCAACATAAAACTTCCGGAGGCAATTATGTATAAAGTATTAGTATGTGATGATGAAAAAGACATCGTATCAGCAATAAGTATTTATTTGACCAGTGACGGCTACGAGGTGATCCCTGCTTACAATGGTCTTGAGGCACTTGATATAGTAAAGCACAATGACGTGCATCTTGTCCTGATGGATATTATGATGCCGGTCATGGACGGAATAGAGGCAATGGTCGAGATCAGAAAGATCTCCAATGTGCCGGTTATCCTGCTCACTGCAAAAAGTGAGGACACAGACAAGGTGCTCGGGCTTACAGTGGGGGCAGACGATTATGTGACAAAACCGTTTAACCCTGTAGAACTTCAGGCAAGGGTAAAGTCGCAGATCAGACGGTATATGCTCCTTGGCGCGGGAAATACCAATGACAAAAAGATCGTCATAGGAGGTATTGAGCTGGATGATAAATCAAAGGTTGTTACAGTCGATGGCGATACAGTCAATCTCACACGTACAGAATATGATATTCTAAAGCTTCTTATGGAGCATCCGGGCGAGGTGTATTCGCCAAACCAGATATATTCAAAGGTCTGGAAGGATGAGCCATACGGTACTGAAAATACGGTGGCGGTACATATCCGCCATCTCAGGGAAAAAGTGGAGATTAATCCTGCTGAGCCAAGATACCTAAAGGTCATCTGGGGCAGAGGATATAAAATGGAAGGTGATTGATATGAAAAAGATATCGCGAAATTTGTGGCTTAAGCTGGCTGCATTCGTATTATGTTCAGTGATGATTGTTGGTCTTTTTATTACGATAATAACAGCTTTTTTGATCAATGCATATGGTAGTGTTGACGAAATGAAAACGGCATGGTTTGAAAATATAGCAGGTAGCTATAGTAGACAGGTGGTACAGGATTATGTTGTGTATGACAATGAATTGGCTTTTAAGGAGCTTGATGATGATACAAATATGCGTATTGCTGTTGTTAAAAGTAAAGAGACAGATGAAAAAAATGTAAATACAAAAGACAGCAACGGACAGGTATATTCAAGTGTGTCAACAATATCAAATCCTGATTATACTTTCTTTGTGGACGCAAATAATATAAGATATTATGGACCAAACAATTTCTGGACAGCATTATCATATAGCAACGATGTAGTAAACTATGAGGGCTCTATACAGACGGCAGAGATTGAACACATGGTATATGCAACTCAGACGGGATTATTTTATGCTTGTCTTGATAACGATGAGACCTATATCATCCCTAAAATACGTTTATATCAGAATAAGAATGATGACACTAGTTCACAGGTTTACAAGCTTGATATAATTTATGATGAAGACGGAAATGCGACAAATTATGAGTACAAAAACGTTTTTTCTGATGAAGTGCTTGACGGTAATTATAATAATTGGTACAGAGTTGACTGTTATGATGATCAGGAAAATATTCTTTCATATGATATATATCCGGACGAGGCATTTGAAGGATTTACATCAGCATATTACAGTGCAGTATATATATCAGATAATATAACAAGTGATGCAAAGGTATTGCCGGAGACTTATGAATTAAATCAGAATTTTTCAGTTAATATACCTGTAAAATCAGAGGACGCAGAGTATTATTGGATATATGTAAAGATGCCGGGGAAGGAACTGGCACAAAAGGGCGATTACTTTAATCAGCTTGAGGCCTATCTGGATATTATGTATGTTGTAGAAAAGTTTATGAATATATTTTTCATAGCCTTTACTGCTGGAATTATTGCTTGCGGTGGATATTTGTTTGCATTTACTGGAAAAACTGAAGATTCAGAAGAAATTAAACTTAGATTATATGACAGGATACCATATGAAGCGGTTATTGTCATTACCTCTGTGGCTTTGGGAATACTTGCATTTGGATGCTATGCCATCCCAAAACAGATGCCGGTGGTGTTGTTTCTTTTATTACTTGGAACGATGCTGTGCCTTGAGTATCTGCTTACTACATTTGTCAGAATACGTGCCCGGAAATTCTGGAGACACACAATATGTTATTATATTGTAAGATTTTTCGGAAAACCGGTAAAGAAAATATGCAAAGCGATCATATCGCCTCTTAAATATGGCTTTTCAAAAATAGCTGATAATCCGCCTCTTTTCCTTGTTGGCTGCGTAGCCTTTGGTGGAATATGCTTTCTGGAGCTTATCGGCTTTATGGCTCAAAGCGTGGCTTTTCTTTTCTTTATAAAGCTGATAGAGTTTGCACTCCTTATGACATTTATCATGCAGTATGACAGGATAAGAAAGGCTGCTAAAGCCATAGCTAACGGTGATTTTTCAAAGCCGATCGATATTTCAAAGCTTCTGCTTTTCTTCAAGCAGCATGGCAATGATTTAAACAATGTAAGCAATGGAATAGAGGCTGCGGTTTCCGAGAAGATGAAGAGTGAGCGTTTCCGTACAGAGCTGATCACGAATGTATCGCATGATATAAAGACACCGCTTACATCCATTATAAATTATGTGGATCTGCTTTTAAAAGAGGACATAGATAATGCGAATGTGCAGGAATATCTTGAGGTATTAAACCGTCAGTCGGCTCGTCTTAAGAAACTTATAGAGGATCTGATGGAGGCATCAAAGGCATCCACCGGAAGCATAAAAGTAGAACTGGAAGAACTTGATGCAGCAGTTATGCTTTCGCAGATAGCAGGAGAATATCAGGAAAAATTCCGAAAGAAAAATCTTGATTTAATGATTAAAAATGATGTTTCACCTGTCCTGATAAAAGCAGACGGACGTCATCTTTGGAGAGTTTTTGATAATCTGATGAACAATATCAACAAATATGCACAGCCGGGAACGCGCGTGTATGTGGACATAATACCGAAGGAAAGCGGAGCGATTATCACGTTTAAAAATATATCCGAGTGTCCTCTCAATATATCAAGTGAGGAGCTTATGGAGAGATTTGTCCGCGGAGACAGCTCCCGCAATACAGAGGGAAGCGGACTTGGTCTTTCGATAGCAGAGAGCCTGATGAAGCTCATGAACGGAACTATGAAGCTGTCTGTGGATGGGGATCTTTTTAAGGTGACATTGGAGTTCTGATTTATTCAAGACCACATAAGAAAACTATAATGTATAAAAAATGGGTTGCATGAGCAACCCATTTCAGACTGTAGACAAAGTGGCACTAGGATTTGTATCCTAGTGCCACATTTCTCTG
>CAVICC010000102.1:0-4213 GCA_963641405.1 bacterium
CCAAATGGTAAGGCAACGGACTCTGACTCCGTCATTTCAAGGTTCGAATCCTTGTGGGCCAGCTATAGAGAGAGCTTCTTATGAAGTTCTCTCTATTTTTTTACTCTTGTGTTAACATTCAATTTGATATACAATCATATTGTTTATTAATGTTACTGTAGCTATAGAAGGGATGGTGTGTGTTGAATAAGAATTTTTTAAGAATACTTAACCTTATTGAAGAACTTGGATCACATAAGAAAACACCAATTACGATACAGGAATATCAGAGTATTATAAATAAAAGCTCTACTCTATGGATGTCAAACGGAGTAGATGAAGCATTTCGCTTTATCAGGAGCTATTTTAATTTTGTTGAGTAGAGGGACGTAAGTAGGATATGGCTTTTTCATTTGACAGCAGGATTAGATACAGTGAGGTTGATCCAAAGTGTAGATTGACACTTACAGGACTTACAAATTATTTTCAAGATTGCAGTGTATTTCATTCGGAGTCCCATGATCTGAGTGTTGATTATCTGGCAGAAAATCATATAGCGTGGGTACTTTCTTCATGGCAGATATGTATAGAGAAAATGCCACGTCTTAACGATCAGGTCAAAGTATTTACCTGGGCTTACGATATGAAGGTGTTTTATGGCTATAGAAATTTCAAAATGGAAGATAAAGATGGCAATATACTTGCATATGCCAATTCGGTATGGGTGCTTGTTGATACACTAAGTGGCAGACCGGTAAAAATACCACAGATTATGCCTGATTCATATGGTTTTGAACCAAAACTTGATATGGTTTGTTCGGAAAGAAAGATTCCAGTGCCTGATGATGTAAAAAGAGTTGGAGAGATCGTTGTACCGCAATTTTTTATAGATAGTAACCAGCATATGAACAATGAAAAATATGTCATGCTCGCACAAAAGCTTTTGCCTGATGATTTTAGACTTAGTGAGCTTCGCGTGGAGTACCGCAGAGAGGCTAAGCTTGGAGATACGATAGTATCATATGTAAAGCAAACAAACGAGAGAGTGACTGTTCTTCTGGCGGATGAAGATAAAAAGCCATACGCAGTGCTTGCTTTTTTAAATGAAATTAAGACAGATTGATAAACAATTTTAAACAGGAAAGGACGGAAAAACATGAGATTAGGAGAATGCCAGGAGCTTTTATACGTTAAAAAGGTCGATTTCGGTATCTATTTATCAGAGTCAGCTGATTCGGATAAAAGAGTATTACTACCTGCAAAACAGATACCTGATGGCATAAAGCCGGGAGACAGGATAAAGGTATTTATATACAAGGATTCAAAGGACAGACTTATTGCAACTACACACGAACCAAAACTTACTATTGGTGGGCTTGCGGTTCTTACAGTAAAGGAAGTGACAAAAATAGGAGCTTTCCTTGACTGGGGGCTTGAAAAAGATCTGTTTCTTCCATATAAAGAGATGGTCAGAAAAGTAAGCGAGGGAGATGAGCTTTTAGTCACGTTATATATAGACAAAAGTGAGAGACTCTGTGCCAGTACAAAGGGCATCTATCATATGTTATCAACAGATTCGCCTTATAAAAAGAATGATACTGTATCGGGACGAGTCTATGATTTTAGCGACAATTTCGGCACATTTATTGCGGTGGATGATAAGTATTCAGCAAAGATACCGGTTCACGAGAATGCCGGCTACCTTAAGCTTGGAGATGTAATTGAAGCAAAAGTAACAGATGTAAAATCAGATGGAAAGCTTGACCTGACCCTCAGGGAAAAAGCATATATACAAATGGATGCGGATTCGGAAAAAATATTAGAGCTTCTTGGTTCATATGCGGGAGTTCTTCCATTTTCGGAAAAAGCAAGCCCGGAGGTTATAAAAAGAGAGACTGGGCTAAGCAAGAATGCATTCAAACGTGCAGTAGGGCATTTATATAAAGAAAGAAAAATTAATCTGATTGACGGAAAAATCCGCCTTAATCAGTAATAAATTGTTAACAAAAGACCTTTAGGTCATTACATACTATAAGAAAGAAGGGTATTATTATGAAAAAAGTTATAAGCACAGACAAGGCACCAGCAGCAATCGGACCATACTCACAGGCTATTGAGGTAAATGGAATTGTATACACATCAGGAGTTATTCCTGTAGTACCTGAGACAGGAGAGATCCCAGAAGGCTCACAGGCACAGGCAAAGCAGGCACTTACAAATCTTTCAAATCTGCTTCAGGCAGCTGGAAGCAGCATGAACAATGTCATCAAGACAACGGTATTCATCAAAGAGATGAATGATTTTGGCACTATAAATGAGGTATATGCTACATTCTTTGAGGGTGATTTCCCAGCAAGAAGCTGTGTGGAGGTTGCAAGACTTCCAAAGGATGTAATGCTCGAGATCGAGGCTATTGCAACAAAGTAAATTGTTATAGTAACTTATAAAAAAGAATCGCCAGGTGAGGTTGTGTCTCACCTGGCGGTTCTTTTTTGTTTTAATCATTAGATTGATACGTCTATGCTGCCTCCAAGATATGGAGTAACAGAATTTTCCATCATCTTTATGGTACTCTGGGCTAGTGTATCGTTTAGTTCGAGAGTGTTATTTAGCATCTCCATGCTGGCTGCCTGCACATATGTGCCTGGTGTGGCAGATGAAACTGCTGATAAAGCTGAATTAACTGCTGCGATTTCCATGGTCATGCCTCCTTGTAATATTATGTAATTGTTAAGGTGTTGAGAAGTTGTAATTTTTAAGCTATATACATGATATCACGTAAATCTTAATAAAACAATAAGATATCATTGACATATAGATGACGCTTTGTTATAATGACATAGTAATATTTGTAACAAATTCGTAATAATTGTTACAGATCAACACAACGGAGGATAAAATGAAAGTAAATTATGTGAAACTCACAGCCGGTGTGCTTACAGGATTTGTGGCTCTTTCTTCAGTGCCATATGGAGTACAGGCGGCAGTGCCAACTGCAGGAGTAGCTAGTTATACATCAGACATCGTTGGTTCATCCAACACTCTTACAGCCGGTGTTACATCTATACTTACAGACGTTATGTTAAAAGGTGATGAGACATCAGAGTCAGAGACAGACGTTGCAGGAAATGATGCAGAAACAGTTAAATCCGCATATGCTGACATGGCGGTTGCACAGGTTAATGACAGTGTAAATATTCGTGCAGAGGCAAATGAGGATAGCGAAGTACTTGGAAAGCTCTATAACAATGGAGTGGGAACAGTACTAGAAACAACAGATAATGGATGGTACAAGATTACATCTGGATCTGTTACAGGATATGTAAAAAGTGAATATGTAGTTGTCGGAGACGATACACTTGCACAGAGTGCAGGACGTCGCGTGGCGACAGTTAATACTGAGACATTAAAAGTTAGAACTTCGACATCTACAGATGCTGAGGTGCTTGGACTTGTATCAGGAGAAGATGACCTTACAGTTGTAGATGAATCTACAGAAGGATGGGTTGGAGTATCTACAGAGGATGGTACAGGATATGTCTCAACGGATTATGTGACACTCGATACTGAGTACACATATGCAGAGTCAAAAGAGGAAGAGGCAGCAAGGCTTGCTAAAGAGGAAGCGGAGCGTAAGGCAGCAGAAGAGGCAGCTAAAAAGGCCAAAGAGGCTGAGGCTGCAAAGAGTAGCTCGAAGTCTTCAAGTAAGTCATCATCTAGCTCTTCAAGCTCATCAAGCAGCTCGTCTTCATCAGAAGAAAAGAGCTACAGCGCACCAAGTGGTTCAAACGGACAGGCTGTTGTAGATTATGCATCACAGTTCGTTGGAAATCCATATGTATATGGCGGATCAAGCCTTACAAACGGAACAGACTGTTCTGGATTCGTAATGTCAGTATATGCACAGTTTGGTGTAAGCCTTCCACATAGCTCATCAGCTATGAGAAGCGTAGGATATGGTGTAAGTGTAAGCGATATGCAGCCTGGAGATATCGTCTGCTATAGCGGACATGTCGCTATCTACTGCGGTGGAAATACTATTGTGCATGCAAGCAACCCATCTAGCGGTATCAAATATACATCACCGGCAGATTACAAGACAATTCTTGCAGTAAGAAGAATTTTCTAATATCAATTTAAAATGAACTTAGTGAAATCCCCATCCTATGGATGGGGATTTCAGACTGTAGACAAAGTCCGAGGCGAAAGCCTCGGATTTTTTGCATTTCAGAAT
>CAVICC010000103.1:0-2133 GCA_963641405.1 bacterium
CCTGTGACCCTCTGCTTGTAAGGCAGATGCTCTCCCAGCTGAGCTAAGATCCCATGCCACATTGTGTCGTCTGTTTTCAACCGACTTAGTCATTATATACAGACGACACATAAATGTCAACACCTTTTTATAATTTTTTTACGTTATTTTTTTCTAATTTTTGGTTTTTTACCTTAGCAATTCTATTATTCAGATCAGAAAATGCCTTATCATTTTTATTACGTGATGGATTAGATGTCTTTAAATGGCTCTCCAATGATGCCTTCAACTCATTCCTAAACTTTAAATTCTCAAAATCAAGCTTTATATTATTCCTGGTCACCTTTGTGTCTCGTGCAACATCAGGTCGATTCTGAAGTTCATAGCTGACATTTTTAAACTCATCAAGCAAAGACATATTCTCAAGGAGTTTTACAACAGCCTGCTTTCTAATAGCGCCATCCTTTGTAAGCTGCCCATCAATATAACTTGTGCCATTACTTTTCTTGCACAGATGACTGTTAAGATACATCGCACAGCTTTTGTATAGATCATCCACTAGTCGCTGTTTATCAAAAACTAAAAGATCGTAGCCTTCGTATATATAAAGTTTATAGTTAGTAAGATCCTCCATCATCTTATTATATATCGCATGGGAGCCAGTACCATGATCTTTTGTCGTTTTTAAAGCCTCATATATCTCAATAATATTATCCTTAAATTTTTGCTGATCTGCTTTATCTTGTTCTTTCTCGATATCATCTCTATCTTTACCTGCTATATCTTCTTCCACCTCAACGTCCTGGATAATTATTCTATTATCATCTGCTTTGTTTGCGTTGTTCTTGGCCTTATTAGGTATATCCTTAACTTTTTGAGCATTGTTTCTGTATTCATCTAAAGCTGCCATATTCTTGTCATAGAGTTGTTTTGTAATCGCGTTGGATATCTGGTCAAGTGCTGCCTTGTTTTGCTCATACCATTCCTTCTCATATTTGATTAAACCCATGCTTACATCATATGCCTGATATGGAATCATATATTTTTTTGCAGCACTTGCAAACGTTTTATCCGGCTTGTTATCATCGAGCTCTTTGAACTCTTTTTTCAAAGTAGCAATCGTTTTTTCATAACCACGCAACTCTTCAGCAGAATGATTCTGTTTAATGAATTCTTGCGCATCGTTTATTTTTTCCTCTAATTTGTTTTTCTTGTCCTCCCATTTACTATACGCCTGATATTGCTTCATTACTTTATCATTGTTGTTTATTTCAGCGATAGCATCTACTTTTCGCTTCTGAAGATCTGCACTAGTGTAGAGTTTTTTAGGTATAACGCTTGTAAGTACAAACCCTTCAGATGTATTGTAGGTAAAGCTTTCATAATCGTCAGTTTCCGGCAGACGACTTTGTAAAAAATCTCTATCGGCCTTTGCTTTTGCCATCTGCGCGCTCAAATCGTTATCAGACAATACTGGCTTACGATCATTAGTAACCTGTATGCTAGAAAGCCACTGTGCAGAAAATGTATAATTACCATTTTCAAGCTTTTTGTTGAGGCATTTATCCAGAAATTCATCTATCTTTACATCTGTTTCATAAAATTCAAACGGATCAAGTATATGAAGCGTGTCATTCTCTATGCTTGCGATAGTATAATAATGTCCACCAACTGCGATCGCCACAGGTGAATTGTCTTTACCAAGACCTCTTCTTACAATGTCAGTTAGATTTTTTCTGGCTGTATCCCTATCTGCTACAGCTATATCGGCACTATTTAATGATGTATTAGGTAATACCATATTGATCAGATCTACATAATCATTTATAGACATTGGAAGGTCACGATTTGCCTCCATCATATCTTCATCACCGAATGTATCATTAGGTCTAAAACCGCGGATATCCGTCTGTCCAATCTCCACGCCTCTGTAGCGAAGCATTGTAGAAAGTGCTACCGACCAGCAACCGTTCTTGGTTGACTGAACACCATTCTGCGTAACACCTGCAAGTTTTATGCTATCGCCATTTACTGTTGGAACATTATATGGCAAACCGGTATTATTTATTGCTGCCGTCCAGGAAGCCTGATTGATATTTTGAAGTTTTCTTACACGTTCCTGAATAAAACACTTAACATCGAAGACACCCTTTC
>CAVICC010000103.1:2143-4124 GCA_963641405.1 bacterium
CCCTTTCTTCCTTTTTTTAGTTCATTTGCATATTCTTTTTGAAGTACTTCAATATCATTTTTATTAAATAATTTTCTTCTTTCAACATCTTGATCCTTAGTAAAATCAAAATATTTATCTATGTCTATGAAATCCTCTTCTGATTTTACATGTCTCATGACATCAGAATCAGAAGGATTCATTCTTAAATAATTATCAATCTCTTTATCAGACATATTCTGTATATGACTCTTTAAATTGTTGTACTTTTTTGCATACTCTTCTTTAAGTCTTTGTACTTCTTCATCTGATTTATCAACCGATTTATTAACTATAATATTATTTTCATTTGCAAGCTGTTTCGCAAGTTTTTCATCTTCTTTTATCTGTTTATTATTTGCATTTTTAGCCTCTTCATTAAATTGTTTTTGAAGCTTCATTGCATATTCATAGTCATTTGATGTATCCGGAACTTCTTCTTTAGGCTGCGCCTTCTCTACGGATTTATCTTGATGAATCTCTTCTTGTTTTTTCTTGGCCTGTTTTATTTCTTCTACCTGTTTTTTTTCTTTCGATATCTCATCAGATATCCCCTCTTCCTTTGCAAGCTTTTTCGCAAGTTTTTCATCTTCTTTTATCTGTTCTTCTTTTGCTTTTTTTGCTTCATCATCAAGTAATAGCTGAAGTTTCTTTGCAAGATCGAGGTCTTCTGATGTATCGTTTACTGATTTTGCAGGCTGTTCTTCCTTAGGAACCGCTTCTTCCTTAGGAGCTGAATTTTCCATAGGAGGCGTTTCGCCCATTTCTTCTACAAGATTATTATATCTCTTATGCAACTCTGGTATAAGCTCAAGATACTTTGCTATTTCCTTATCTTTCTCTAAGAATTCATCTTTTTTAGCTTTAAACTCATTTATGGTGTCAGCCCATTTGTCATAATTTAGTTTATACTTTGAAAATTTACCATCGTTTGCCTTACGATCACAAAATTTATTATGTTCGTCAATATGCCTTTTTATTCCATATTCTTCACTGTTAATCCATCTATTGTAACTGTAATCTCTGTCATTTAATTCAGTATTACGATAATCTTCAGCACTCGGCATATCCGTAGTCACAGCTAGAAGTTCCATTGTTTCTTCACTGTATATATCATGTTTATCAAGCTTTTCTTTTAATTTATTATATATATCAGCTATATTTTCACTCCATATATGCGACTCAAATAAATTTTTATGCATAGTTGGATATATCTTATCATTTAGATATTTAATTTCTTCCTCAATATTTTCAGTTGTACTCTTTAAAGAACGCTTAACAGCGAATTCATACCTTCTATCAATTTCATCCTGTTTCTGTTTTTCTATCTTAGCATATGTATCCTCTACTATATTGTTTAACTTTATCTGAAGCTGGATACTTTCTTCATATAATTTTATAATGTCAGGAACCAAATCATTAAGCTGTGCTATATCCTCAGCAACAGTAGGATCTTCAATTTTAAGATCTGTCCCAAATTTCTTATTCCATCTTGCATATCTCTTTTGTCTATTTGCAAGTACCTTCGCATGAGCATTAAACATCTTTATATCTTTTGCATAATAATCATTATTCTTCGGATAAAGAATAATATATCTGTATTTTCTTAGCTCTTTAAAAAATTCCTCTCTTTCAGAGTTATCCATTTTTATCAAATCTTTTTCTTTCGCCTGTTTTAATAGATCCTCAGCACGCGGTATCAATTTTTTAATACTATTCCTGTAATTCGTAAGATATTCAAGTCTTTTTTTTCGTTCTTTTTTATTATAATTAATATCCTCTTCTGTATTGTCTATCGGCATAGCCATGCTGTTTATTATTGCATATTCACTCTCTTTTGCATTTTTATGTACATATGGTTTAACTTCATAATTTTTCTTATTAAGATAATTTACCATATCATCTATACGATTTTTTAAATATTTTTTTACATCTGTTCCTGAGCTTGCAGCCACTCTTATAT
>CAVICC010000104.1:0-4084 GCA_963641405.1 bacterium
CAGCTCAATCATTATCATAGAAGATTATTATTTACAGACTTTTCTTCATAGTCTCGGATTAAATGATATTCGTTACCTCAACATTTTTGCTGTATGGAAAATTCTTTTAATATGATTACTTCTTGAGTACATGAGGAGGGAGTGACGGATCACTTCCCTTTAGTTTCTGCATACCGCGCTGGATCGCATCTTTTGAGTCCTTCCAGTCAGCATCTTTGTTTTTGTAGTCATATTTTTCAATGAACCATGCCACATCTTCATAGATACGCTTCATGTTATCCTGCATCATAGGAAGCACGATATCATAAAATTCTTTCCTTTTATCTCCCTTTAAATACGTATCAGCACCTGTCAGCACAATTTTTAAGTGATCGAGACAGAAGCCTTTGGTATTTTTAAGCTTTTCTTTTATTTCTGGATCTTTTTCGTACATGGTAAAAAAAGTCTTCATATAGGCGTTGAAGGTCTTGTTTACGCTGTCGCATATAAAACAGGTTGATTCGCGTTTATTGATCCAGTCAACGATAGAGTTGGAGGATGTTGTAGACTTCTTGAAAAGTCCGCTTTTTTGAACCGAATCAGGCTTGAAATTTTTAAATTCCTTATCCATTTCCTCAATATGGCGCATATACATGGTTTTTAATATCCACGCATTACCGAGCGAGTTGCCATAGTCAAACATTTTCTTGAAATGTGCGCGGCAGAAGCCTTCCTTGTCCGTCATTTCGCGGATATCAGCCTCCATGTAGGAAGCTCCGTGACCGAGCACGAAATCCATGACATGATCTTCGGTGCGTCTTTCTATATAGCAGAACGGACATTCGCCCGCGTTGTCAAAAGCATCCGATATAGGGATGGTGTGTATCTGTTCTTTCACGATTAGCCTCCTTAAAAATCCTCAGGTTTATAATTTTCATAAAATTCTATAAAGGTCTGTAATGATGTAGAGAGCTTTGAAGACTCTTTGTACGCAAATCCAACCTCACGCTCATGGATGGGAATACCAAGTGGAATTTCGATGAGACTGCCGTCTGCAAGCTCTTTTGTCACAAAACTTTTTATGACGCAGGCAACACCGACACCTATTTTTGCAAAATCTATGAGCAGATCCATGTTTGAAATATCGATGGAATCCTTTACGTGTATCTGATTTTCCTGAAGATAATCGTCGATGTACTGGCGGGTCATATTGTTCTTGTCGAGCAGCATGAGAGTAGAGTTCTGCAGGATTTCGCTCTTTTTGATGCCTCTGGCACTTAAGTTGCGCAGATAATCCTTTGTGGAAACAAATATATCCTCGATCTTGTCTAAGTAATAAAAGTTAAAGGTCTTAAGGGAGGTTGGTTTTCCAATCAGACCTATATCGATCTTGTCTTCGTCTAAAAGACGCAGTGTATCATTGGTGGACTGGCACTCGATTGATATGCTGATATGCGGATTTCTGTGTATGAACTCCTTTAAATATGGAAGAAGCATATATTTGCACAGTGTCGTGCTGACACCGATCTTTAGCTGTCCGACACCAAGCTCGATAGAACGTTTCAACTTTTCCTCGCCTGCTCCGAGTGCATCAAAAGCCTCCTTTACATGCTCATATAAAAGGCTTCCTTCCGCGGTAAGTACCACGCCTCGTGAGCTTCTGGAAAACAGCTTGCAGCCCAGACTTTCCTCAAGCTTTTGTATCGATTTACTGATGGCAGGCTGGCTGATGTATAGCTCTTTGGCTGCCTTTGATATGTTGCCGGCGTTGGCAACTGTATAGAAAATCCAGTAGGATGAAAGATTCTGGTTCATTATACCTCCTTCTGGTATGAATTTGCGAACTGCTGTGTTATGGTTCATACCGAAAACTATTAATTATAGTTATATAATAACATGAATTCGGGTTATGGTAAATTCTAAATTTTAATAAATTGGTTATGATAAATATTGATAGAATAGTTTATTATAGATTAGCATAGTCTAAAAAGGGGATATTTTCCTTGACAAATCATAACATGCTGTGGAGTGCTGAGTAATAATATGAAAAAATCATAAGAGGCATATTGTGTCAAATATTGCGATGAAAATATTTGACATTATAGATTGTATCAAATAGATTTATCGATGTGCAAGAAGTTATCTATAATACGTCATGTTAAAGGACAAGTATAATGAAAAAAGGCTAGGAAAAGTACTATTATAAAAGCATTATATTTTCTATTTATTAATCGTCGATTTCTTGAAATGTAAAAATATCTTCGACCGTAGTATGAAAGACTTTGGCAATATCCATAGCAGGTTTTAAAGAAGGATTATATCTGCCATTTTCAAGATTACCGATGGTTTCACGCCGGACGCCGACCAACTTGGCAAGTTCGGCTTGCTGCATATTGCGTTCTTTGCGGAGTTCGTGAAGCTTAGTCTTTAAAATGATCATTAGCAGCCCTCCTTCTCGTATTTCAGAAAGAGTATGCCAGGAAGTATCTGAAGACTTATGCTCTTGGCTGCCCATATGTGTTAATAGAATTATGTTGAAAAAGGATAATCAAAAGTAAATGGGAAGGGTGCTTATGGATTCAAGGAATTTATAAATAAATTGAAAAAGATATTCAATATTTGAAAAAAAGCATGTAATATTTGCAAATGCAAATTGTACAGGCAGTTTTCCTGTGGTAAAATAATCCTAGTATTGATTGCACATTATACGGAGGATACGAGGATGGCAATTAGTTATAACGGATTATGGAAACAGTTAATCGACCACGGAATGAAAAAAGGAGATTTGTGTGCAAAGACTGGTCTTAGTTCCAGCACAATAGCAAAGATGACAAACTGTGAGTCAGTGAAACTATCTATTCTGGAAAAAATCTGCAAAGAGCTGGATTGTAACTTTGGCGATTTGATTGACTATGTACCAGATGACAAAGAAAAATAAGAAACCAATGTGGAGGAAATGTAAATGGCTACGAGAAGTGCAAAAATAGATCAGAAAGCAGATCTGATATGGGCAATAGCAGATAAGCTGACCGGAGTATATAAACCACATGAATATGGAGATGTTATATTACCACTTACAGTAATCAGACGATTTGACTGTATTCTTTCAGATACCAAGGATGCAGTTTTACAGAAATATGAGGAAGTAAAGAATCTTCCAATGAAGGATGTGTTACTTCGTAAGGCAGCAGGATATGATTTTTACAACACCAGTAAATATACCTTTGAGAGACTTATGGATGATCCAGATCACATTGAGGAGAATTTCAGAGATTATTTGAATGGATTCTCAGCAAATGTACAGGACATTTTGGAAAAGTTTAAATTTGATGGTCATATTACAACTATGGCGAATAAGGGCATACTTTATATTGTCTTAAACGAGCTCTTTGCAGGCAACGGTCTGATCGGTTTCGTTGCCAAGGAGAGAGTGGATGGCAAGCTCATCCTTCCGGAGGCTGTTCAGATCCTGAAAATCAGTGTGGCAAAGACTACAAAGGCGTAATCCTGAGGGGTACTGCTGTAACAGGCAGTATCCCGTATTTTATATAAAACCGAGGTGGTGATATACATGATTGTTTCATTGGATGAAATGAAACAGTATCTGAGGGTGGATTTTCCGGACGATGATGCATTTCTGGAAAATACGATAACCTCTGCTGAAAGCCTGTGTGCAGATATTGCAAGGCTGTCGGCAGAGAATTTTGCCAATCAGCCTGTGGCAAAGATTGCTGTGCTGTACACGGTGGCATATCTCTATGAGCACCGGGAGGAAGAGTATTCTCACGAATGAGAAGTATAAGGGTGATGCACTTTTGCAGAAGTCCTACACAGTGGACTTCCTGACGAAGAAGCACAAAACCAACGAGGGTGAAGTACCACAGTACTATGTCGAGGATAATCACGAGGCAATCATCGAGCCACAGATTTTCGAATTGGTGCAGGCTGAAATCAGTAAGCGGAATAAGGGAAAAGAACGCTACAGCGGCATCAGCATTTTCTCCACCAAGGTACAGTGTGCGGAGTGTGGTGGCTGGTACGGTTCCAAGGTCTGGCATTCCAATGACAAGTACCGCCGCATCATCTACCAGTGCAATAACAAGTT
>CAVICC010000105.1:0-3904 GCA_963641405.1 bacterium
CTGATGGGTTTATCTGTTGTCGAACTGAGTGGAGCATACGGGATTCGAATTTTCCTTGCTCCGAAAAACGTTGAAAACAGGAGGTTTACAGGCACTCTCTTTTCTATAGACCACGTTGTAGACCACATGTGTTTCCGCGCTTAGAGTATATCATCTGTTTCAAATTTGTCCCATTTGATTTTGCTAAAGTCGATGGATCGTATTTCCTCGGTACCATCAGCGTGCAAGATGTTGGGCGTGTGGCAGTCCATCGTACCATAGGCGGCAAACTGCTGACGGATTTGATCAGCATCCACTTCTTTTGTATGCGCTGTCATCAGTTGCGTATGAACATCTACCACCGGAGCAAGAGTCTTGGACTCCAGCTCTCTCATCAATGCCTTATCTTGCTGGCAGCTTTCCGCAATCCGCTGCATGCATCCGCGTACATGACGATAAGCAAGATAGTCCTCAAACTGATCTGTATCGTATGTAAAGCCTTTGTTCAATAGGATATCGAAGTCGCTTGCATGTATAGGAATGATTATGGGAAACCGTCTGTAGGACTGTTTTTTGTCCTCGCTTTTGTGCTCCTCGCCGCTTCGATCGCGATACTCACCACATAGGCCATCCAGAAACTCTCGAAACGGCTGCACGCTGTTTACAATGTTCACGGTATTTCCAAGGTATATGCTGCCATACTTGATGTTTTGCTTTTGCTTGGTAGGGTGCACATCAAAGACATTAAAGACGTTTCCTCTTCCATTTAGCTCTGTCAGCAGATCAATGGCGCGACGGTCATTCCAGATGATGACAGGCTGACCGTCATACCCTTCAAATGCTGCACTTTTAGCACCAACCTCAAAAAATATGTCCTCGTCATCCGTCAGATTTGGATATAGGGCACGAGCTAGGCCGCGACTCATCAAACCCTTGCCACTGCCGCCTTGCCCTTCGATATAGTAGTTGATGCGTACTCTAGGTGGCTGTTGTGATGCAATGTACCGCATGCGGAGCTTTTCTAGCGTCGCAAAGTCAGCCATATATGCCATCGGATCCTTAGCCTTCAGTTGTCTCAGAGTCCAACCATTGTATAGAACATCATATCTGACGGCATCCTTATGAGACAGCTCCTTCCCACCATGCTTCAGACGATTTTCTGCTCTGGCATTAAGTGCAGCACGAAAGTCGAAGTTCGCATGTATCTCTGTATCCGCATACAGATGTTTTCCTGCGGCCTGCTGCTTTGGGCTTTCGTGTGTGAGATACTCTACGCAATCTAGAAATTTGCCTGCACCTGATCCCCTAGGTACCTGCACATAGTTTTCGCTGATGCCTAGCCATTTTGCTACCGTAGCTGTGTCAGACTGATGACGGAACTGCAGCACGATATGCCAGTGAGGCGGCTTAAAGTCCCCTACCATCCATGGCGGCTGCTCTCCACCGTGATCCTTGATGTATCGGTCACACTCCATCTGCGTATGTTTATCCTGATGGTGCAGTGCATATGCATAACAATTGATGCCTTGATGATCTACTGCCGCTTGTATTGTATCTTCTGTCAGCAGATCCGCACCGGTTTCAGGGTGTTTCTGATACTGCATGATGTTAAAAATTCGTGCTCTCATATGGGTTCCTCCAGAACGTTTCAGAACAATTTCTGGAGAAAATATGTCCGAATTTTTATTTATACTCATTTTTTTGCTACCGGTGTTGTGAAAATATGAGTATTTTTCCTAAACATACTCATATTACTCACTTTGTTCATTAGCCCCACCACAAGCCCATGGTGGGGCTAAAAGGTTGAAAATAAGGCTTTTTTTGAAATGAGATGTGCAAAATACTCATATTACTCACTTTTTTCGGAAAAACTTTTCGGGCAGGAGGAAGAGAGGATTTACACTCATAAAAAACGGCTGCTCAGTCCTATGAAGAACCGGCAACCGTAGGTACTCTATGCATTTTTCTGAAGCCAGTCATTGGTCAACCTGGCTAGTAGAGCTAGCATCCGCTGCATGCCGATACCAGACTCTGCGGCGCGTCTTTGCACTATCTCCGCCGCTTCTGCATCTATGCCTAACACACGCAAGGTCTCGCCCCTGCGCCTTCGAGCCTCGGCAAAAAACTCATGATCATGTCGTTCTTCCTGTTCTTTCTCTGCGAGCAGCCTTGCAAGCTGCTCTTCTTTGCGTTTGGTCATATGACCCTCCTATCTGATGTAGTGTCCTGCCACTACACTGATCCTGCTATGTCCGAGCGCCTGCGATGCTGCCATCATGGCCTGCCGGTCCATCACAGTGCCTGCTCTGTCGGCCTTGCAGTAGTACCGATCTACCTTAGGAATCTCCTCGCGAGCACATACTGTATATATCGCTGTCGCGTAGTCAGATCGGTAGCTGTGCACATCCATATGAGATGGCACTGATTGCCACACTCTGTCATGCCCTGCTTGCTGCATCCGTGAGACCACCTCAGCTTGATGAGGACCTATGATCGGAGCCTCACGATAGCGCCCACCCTTACCCTTGACTGCGATGTATGGCTCTCCATCTCGTGTGATGAGCTGATCACCGGTCAGGGCTGTCAGCTCTGCCCTACGCAGACCGGTAGCACGGCAGAAGTCGACGATAGCGGCATGATGCTCCAGTGAAAAGCCATTGTCTCGCTGTGCATATCCCCTGCTGCGTGTGATTGCAGCTCTCTGGCGGTCTGGTGTCGCTATAAAATGTGAGGTCGGCTCCTGATAGAGTTTACCCAGAGCAGCAGCCTCCAGCTTGATCGTATAGGCAGACAGTCCCTGATCGATCCGGTGCTGCAGCCACTCGTCTACATGTTTGCGGCACTGCTGTAAAGTCTTGCATCGGTAAGTGGTCTTACACCACTCTAGAAAGTAGTTGACGTGCTTTACGTACGCTTCGAGTGTTCTGTATGAGTAGATTTTGTCCCTGAGAGCCGCGTTGATATACTCCTGCTTCGTGTCTGTCCTCTGCACCGGAGGCAGCCTGTCATACTCAGCGGCAGCTGTCTTCTTATCCGCATACTTGGATCTGCCAAAGCATACGAGACCATCAAAAACTGCCTTAGACTGCATCTTCAAACACGGTATGCTCTTGTGGCTCATCGATCCCACTCCCAGCCATCGTATGCTGCCGGCGGCTCTTTTTCCTGCCGATCCTGTGCGATAGATGCATCTACATAGCCGATATACTCCGCCATCCAATCGCGGGCAGTGTTGTCCGGTCTGTCTTCTATATATCTGTCTACATACTCTTCAAATGTCGCTAAATCTCGCATTTCTGTTTTCCTCCTTCCGTCAGATTTGGTTAAGATATTGGGTCCACAAGATTGAGCGTTATGGTTCGCTGGTCGTGCGGCTTTTGAGTCTCCGCAGCTGTGGTGTGCCTCCTGCATCCACGATCTGTCACAATCACATGTCATCTAGTCATCTTTTATTTCCGTTTCCAGTTCTGAGCGCTAACAGGTTCATCGATGTAAATATGTCAGTTGATCTCCGGAATAAAAAATTACATCCCTGTTTTTCAAAATTTCTGCCGTTTTCGCCCTGCTGCCGTTTACTCGTCAAAACTACGAGTAACCGATCAGGGCTGACTTATGTAAAAAAATCTGAAAGAATATCATTTTTCGACATGTTTTCGACGCAGAGGTGAAGGTTGATCTGCCAGCGCATAGAAGTAGCTATGCTTGTAGCAAAATCAGATCAGTATGGGTATACTTACGAGTCAAGAGAGTGCCGAGCTGGAGATTATGAAGGCAAAGGTAAAGGCATTGGAAGAACGTAACGCTGTTACAGAAGCGCTTGCTCCCTATAAGAGAGGAGGAAATGTTGTTGTACAGGACATGACCAAGGGAAGGTATGTCATACGGCTGCCGCGTGCGCTGCAAAGCGGTCAGGAAAAGGTTACAG
>CAVICC010000106.1:0-3530 GCA_963641405.1 bacterium
GCTGATTCTAATGCGCTTGCGGCTCGCAACTGTGAAGGTACTGAACAGTTACGAATAAAGTATAATCCATTGCACCGCACAATTCTTGCAATATACAGTCGAAAACCTGCACAATCCTATCATTTTTCGTTATTTTTAGTGGTAATATAAGTACTTTTATGCTAAAATACAACTATGAACATACTGGAATACGAAAATTATCACGAAGAAAAAACACATGGCGAACTCAAATTTCCATACAATACCTACCTTTGTTCCATACCGCTTGATTTCTCGGGTGTGCCGCTGCACTGGCATGATGAGATGGAGATCATCTATATAAAAAAAGGAAGCGGACAGATATCCGTGGATTTTAAGGAGTATCATGTCACGGCCCCAAGTCTCGTGCTTATACTGCCGGGACAACTTCACTCGATAGATCAATATATGGACAAATCGATGGAGTACGAAAATATCATATTCTCTCTTTCCATGCTTCTTCCGGGCAAAAGTGACTACACTAAAGAGGAGTTTCTTACGCCTCTTGTAGCCGAAAAATTTACCGTGCCGACAGTTTTTACCCCGGTATATCCATACTACGAGGATGTTGTAGCTCCTATAGATGCCTGTGATGAGATCTGCAAGACGATGCCGCAGGGCTATCAACTTTATATAAAGAGCAAGCTCTACGAATTCTTTTTTGTACTTGATAACAGATGCCGTAACCTCACCAGACCGCTTAAGAGCAGAAAAACGCTCGACAAGATGAAAGTTGTGTTAAAATATGTAGAAAATCACTATGCTGACAAAATCACTATTGCAGAAATCTCGGAGATTGCCGGATTTTCAGAGTCGCATTTTATGAGATATTTTAAGGAAACTATGGGAACATCTTTTGTAGATTATCTGAAGGATTACCGCCTGACTATGGCAGCAAGACTGCTGCAAAGTTCAGAAAGCTCCGTGCTTTCTATCGCGGGCGAGGTTGGTTTTGAGAGCTTGTCTTACTTTAACAGAGCCTTTAAAAAACACTATGGCATGACACCGCTGCAGTATCGTAAGGGTGAATAATTAAAATGGAGTATAAATGAATAAAGAAACATACAAAAAAATGACTGCTCCATTCCGTGAAAACACAAGAGCAGCCAAAAAGCTTGAAATTATTAATAAAATTGCTACATATACGGTATTTATAGCATATCCTATATTTGTACTGTATCTGTTTTTTAGTGCAAGTCCATCTTTGGCGTGCGCTATAATCGCGCCCCTTGATGGTTTTATTGTTGTATCTGTATTCAGATACCTTGTCAACCGTCCTCGTCCGTATGAGAAATTTAATCTGCCACCTGTCATCCCGAAAGATACCCACGGCAAGTCATTTCCAAGCAGACATGTTTTTTCTGCATTCATAATAGCTTTTACCATGATTATATGCGCACCGACTGTATCACTGTTTTGGTTTATCGGCATAATACTTGTCATTATTGCCGTTGTGATAGCAGTTGTAAGAGTAATCTCTGGAGTACACTATATAAGTGATGTCATCGGAGCTTTAATTTTTGCAATTATCCTGTTATTTGCCATCATATGATACGACAGAGTCAACATCATAATCAGACAGTAATTCTCTTCCCTTAAGACCAGCAAGCTCGATGAGGAAAAGCATCTTTACAACCTCTCCACCAAGTTGTTCAACAAGCTCTGCTGCTGCTTTCATAGTGCCGCCTGTTGCGATAAGATCATCGACAAGAACTACTTTCTGTCCTGGTGCGATTGAATCTTTGTGCAGCTCGATAGTAGCTGTGCCGTACTCAAGATCATATGTCTTTGAAACAGTCTCGCATGGCAGTTTTCCTGCTTTTCTGATCATTACAAACGGTTTATGTAAAATATATGCAATAGGCATACCAAATACAAATCCTCTTGACTCTGCTCCCGCAATAACGTCACACTCCACGCCATCTAGCTTTTTAACCATCTCATCAATGGCAAGCTTAAGTCCGTCTGCATCCTGAATAACACTTGTCACGTCACGGAACATGATACCTTTCTCCGGAAAATCCGGGATAGTTCTGATATAATCCTCTACTTTTTTCATTGTATATACCTTCCTTACTTATTAATTTAGCAAATATTAAAGTACTTTCAAAAAAGTTGCCTTAATTCTTATTATCAGTCATTTAAACAGCATTATTGTACACCACTCGGCCATGTTTTGCAATTACACTTATTTTACTTTTCGATAATCCTCTCCACACGACACAATATCTATGATCTTAATCATTTTTCTATCGATATCAACGACAAAACGTACATCAAAATCCTCATATCTCATGCCATAGATATAATCTTTTTCTTTATTGTAGGCTGCCCGTGGGTCCTGTGCAAGTATATGCTCTACCGCAATGCTCTGCTCCTTGGTAATGCGGGATCTGACCTTATCCCCCTGCCAGCTTACGGATACCGTATCCCATCTGTGCTCTCCAGCAAAACCATCTACCGCATCCGCATGCGAATCGGCATATGCCAGGTACGGCTTTATATCGTATATAGGTGTACCATCAAGCATATCCACACCGGATACATATATCACTGGCCCACTTTTGGTATGCCAGTCTACTTTTTCAAGCTTTACCGATGAAATGCCCATGCCGTTTGGGCGAAATGGGGATCTTGTAGCAAATACACCGCGTTTTTCTTTTCCACCGAGCCGCGGTGGTGATACAAGGGGAGTAAACTTCTCCACCTTGTTTTTGGAAAAGCCCCATATTATCCACAAATGTGAGAACTCTTCTATACCGCGCAGTGCGTCAGGATTTCTGTATTTTGGTTCTAATATGATCTGCCCTGTAGCCTCAGGAACAAGTCCACTCTGTCTTGGAATACCGAATTTTTCACCGAAACCTGTGTGCATAATGGCAACAGGCTCTATATTTTTTTCATACATACGCTTACATTCCTACTATATACTATTGGCTCAAACTTCCCACTCATTATTTTGGTGTGATGTCGCCGTGGATGTGGGCTGCGCGGTTACAGGTAGCAGAACATATAGCTGTGATTGCGTAAATTTGTTAGGCATCGATTTCGGGCTCAAAGTTTGTGTACATTTTGCCAGTTGAACAGTTGAACCGCGGTGTACGTCTGTGGCATACGCTTTCACGATTCCTTAGTCTAGTGGGAGTAAATGCCGGCTCCAGCTAAGTTTATTATGCATGGGTGCTCCAAACGCGCTTTTTACTTTATATAAATTTGATACGTAGCGCGCTTGAACGAGTCCGCGCCCATGCATCCTTTAGCTGGAGACCGGCATGACTCACAACATATAAACGCAAGCTTGACATTTGCTGTCAAGCTATGCGCCAATGGATTGAATATCGACAAGATTACAGCCCCTGCCTCGAAGAGGCACTTTAAATGGGCTGTAATCGTTGCTGGTCACACCGTAAGTGTGAGCAGTAACTCCCACACGACACGTCATAGATCAAGCGTATACCACAGGCGAACTCCACGGCTCAAATGTACAACTGTAAAATGAACATAAATAATCA
>CAVICC010000107.1:0-3332 GCA_963641405.1 bacterium
AGCTGATTCTAATGCGCTTGCGGCTCGCAACTGTGAAGGTACTGAACAGTTACAATTATTTTACAATTATGACACAACTGTGCGACAGCATATACGAACGCATCTGATAAAACTATAGTGTGAGCTGTAAAAAGGCAATTTATGTAAAGATATGCCAGCTTTACAGTCAAAAACTACAAGAATATTAAAATCAGGTGTAGGAGAATAAACGTGGAAAGAAAACGAGAAAAAGACCATAGACAGGCGGAAAATATGCGTAAAAAAAGGCTTAGAAAAAGAAAAAAACAGCTTATAGCGATATTTCTATGCGGCATTATAACGGGATCGATTCTTGTTGTTGCAGCAAGCCAGATAAGAGCTCTTGTCAGTGGCAAAATAAATGAGTCTGTAGCAGATGCAGGAGCGGATAGCCTTTATGTGCAGGCAAATGACAATGGAATTACTACCGCTTCAGATAATACTTCAACGGATTTATATGACAATGCAGATATAGAAAATACAGAGATTTCGTCAGAACAGGCGGAGCAGATCAAAGAGGAAGAATTAAGCGAGATCATGCACAGCGCAAAGTATCCGGAACAGTTAAAGGAACTGGCACAGAAGAATGAAGAAGCTATAAACTTCGTGTATGATTATCCGACAGAGCATGAAAAAGAGCATACAATAGACCTGACAGAAGAAGCCTCAATGGATACCGTACCACTTCTCATACAGTGGGATGAGAGATGGGGGTATGAGAAATACAGTGGCAATTTCCTTGCGGCAAGCGGCTGTGGACCGACCACGCTTTCAATGGTAGTACTTTATCTGACCGGCAATGCAGAGGCTTCACCACTTGCAGTAGCAGAGTATTCAAAGGAAGCCGGATACAGTGTTGACGGTTCTGGAAGTGCATGGGCACTTATCAGTGAAGGCTGTAGACACTATGGAGTAAGAGCAAAAAGTATGTCTGTTGATGAAGAAAAAATGAAAGCACAGCTTGATGCCGGAAATCTTATCGTAGTAAATGTAGGACCAGGAGATTTTACTGATACCGGACATTTCATGGTCATAACAGGATATGATGATAAGGGATTTTCAATCAATGATCCAAACAGTATAGTAAGAAGTGGCCAGAGATGGTCATTTGAGACACTTTCTTCACAGATCAGGGCAGCATGGAGGATGTACGTGTAAAAATATAATGACTTCGCACTCAATATAGTAGATCCGGAGAGCATATGGTGTGTTCCGAGGAAAAATATAAAATGCCACGAGGTTCCGAAATGGAAACGAAACGGTAATAACGTATATACATGATATATGCTATCTCGATTCAACCTCGTGGCTCACTTTATATTTTTCTGAGGAATATACTGTATGCTACACCGGATAACACAGCCTAAAGTGTGCGAAGTCCCTTTTAGCGCTTTTACAGTAATTGGATACCATGCTCCTCGCATTCCTTGATCGATTCCTCAGGCCAGATCGAACTCTGCACCTCTCCGATATGCGCTTTTCTGAGGAAGAACATACAGATACGTGACTGTCCGATTCCACCACCGATAGTGTAAGGAAGCTGCTTGTTTAAGATAGCTTTCTGGAATGGAAGCTCTGCACGCTCAGGACATCCTGCTTTGTCAAGCTGCTCCTTGAGAGCTTTCTCGTCTACACGGATACCCATTGATGAAAGCTCAAGTGCGATATCAAGTACAGGATAGTAAACAATGATATCTGCATTTAAAGCCCAGTCATCATAGTCAGGGGCACGTCCGTCATGTGGCTCACCGTTTGCGAGCTTATCACCGATCTGCATTACGCAGATAGCTCCTTTTGCCTTTGCGAAATAGTACTCGCGCTCCTTTGGAGTGTTGTCAGGGAACATCTCTTCAAGCTCTGAGGTAGTAACGAACGTGATATCCTTTGGAAGGATAAGGTCTATGTAATCATACTGGATAGCCATGTACTGCTCAGTCTTTCGCAGGCATTTGTATACAGTCTTAACAGTCTCTTTTAAGAAATCAAGATTTCTGTCCTCTTTGCGGATGATCTTCTCCCAATCCCACTGATCTACGAATATAGAGTGGATATTGTCAGTTTCCTCATCACGGCGGATAGCATTCATATCTGTGTAAATTCCCTCACCGAGTGAGAAACCATACTTCTCTAATGCGTATCTTTTCCATTTAGCGAGAGAGTGAACTACTTCTGCCTCCTTGTCACCCTGCTCGAGGATACCGAAGGTAACAGGTCTTTCATAGCCGTTTAAGTTGTCGTTTAATCCTGTTGTAGGATCAACGAAAAGTGGTGCGGAAACACGTGTAAGGGAAAGTCTCTGAGCAAGCATGCCCTGAAAGAAATCCTTAACGGTTTTGATGGCAAGCTGAGTATCATGAAGATTCAGTGCCGAAGAATAGTCTTTTGGTATTTTTAAATTACTCATTTTAGATTAAACCTCTTTATGTATTTTATAATTTTTTGGAATTTAAATTTACAAATTCAGTATATCACAATTATTATAGAAAGATAGACTATAATATGATAAAATTAATTGGTTTAAATAAATATGGTAAATTCGAGGTGGTCATAATGAGAAAAAGAGATCTTACGTTTGCATCGGCAGTGTTTGAAGCGATAAGCGCGATACTGGCTGTTGCCTATATCGGATTGCAGATTTATTATGGTGTGTACTATCATATAGAAGTATTCAAATTCATTGCAAATATATTAGTGCTTGTGCTGGTGTACATCGGGATCACCTGGGTGCAGCATTATCCGGAGAAATTAAACCACATACCACCGGAGCTTTGCACCGGCAATATACGCACATATTCATTAAGGTTGCTCATGTTTGTAAAATTGGTTTTTACAGCAGGGCTTTTAGTGCCGTGCGTGTGTGACGCAGCGGGAATGGGAATCAGGGATGTATACAGCCTTATCATGATAGGACTTATATTGGTGGTTTCGGTTTACTATGAGTATCGCATCATACAGGAAATACGCTCAATGCACAAGTAAAGAACTCAAACTTCTCACATGTTATTTTAGTGTGGTGCCGCCTGGGATGTAGCCTGCGCGGTTGCCGATTGCAGAACTCGCTTTATTTGCTAATTTGTTGGCATCGATTTTGGGCTCTTATGATTATTTATGTTCATTTTACAGTTGGACATTTGAGCCGTGGTGTTCGCCTGTGACATACGCTTGATCTATGACGTGTCGTGTGGGAGTTTCATGCCGGGCTCCAGCTTAAGATTGCATGGGCGCGGACTCGTTCAAGCGCGTGATGTATCGAATTTAGATAAAGTAAAAAGCGCGTTTGGAGCACCCATGCATAATAAACTTAGCTGGAGCCG
>CAVICC010000108.1:0-3309 GCA_963641405.1 bacterium
GCACCCATGCATAATAAACTTAGCTGGAGACGGCATTTACTCCCACTAGACTAAGGAATCGTGAAAGCGTATGCCACAGGCGTACACCGCGACTCAAGTGTTCAACTGACAAAATGTACACAAACTTCGAGCCCAAAATCGACGCCTAACAAATTTACGCAATCACAGCTAAATGTTCTGCTATCGACAATCGCGCAGCCCACACGCCCCTAGGCGGCACCATTAAAATTCCATGTATGGGAAGTTTAAATAGATGATATTAACTAAACAGGAGATGAACCCAGATGAAAAACAGTGTATTTTTTATGTATTTACTCATACTTGCCGGATCTACATATCTGATCCGCGTCATACCTTTTGTTGCAATAAAAGAAAAGATCAACAACAAATTCGTGCGATCTTTTCTATATTATATACCATATGCGGTTTTAACTGCCATGACTATTCCGGCAGTGTTCTATGCCACTAACTGGTGGGTTGGTGCCGCAGCAGGACTTATCGCGGCTGTCATATTCGCCTTGAAAGGAAAAGGACTTACGACCGTTGCCGTGGCTGCGTGTATGGCTGTGTTTGTGGCGGAATTGTTTCATTAATTTACAGATTGTTCTTTTCCTGCGTATCTATAAACGCAGAATTCAGACTCTGATAAATATTATGAATTCTCTGTATTGTCTGAACCGTTTTTCCCTAATGCATTTTTTGCCTGTTCAAACATGGCTACCGATCTGCTATACATCGTACTCATATACTACAACCCCATCTTTCACCGCATCTTCTACAACTGTTCCATCCAAATAATCGTAATTTACAACATCTGCACATCCTTTTGTGATAGTTGAAATCTGTTTTCTCATATTTCTTGTAAAAGGTTTTAGCACTCCATCCCTGTCGTAACAATTCTCTTTCCAGTCAATACATATGTCCAGATCACTCGTATAATCACAATCATATCTCGTTGAGCTTCCAAAAATTATAATTCTTTTGACGGTATTATCTTTTTTTACCTGCTCAACTATCTGTGCTACAGTTTTTTGTTTTATCGGGTGTATACGATTTACTGATAAAAAAGCATTTTCTTTAACTACTCTATTAAACTTCCAGTCTTTTCTCTTTCTCGCCTGTAAATACTCCTGTGTAGTCATATGCATCACCACCTGTTTTTTATTCTGTGATTTTATTATATTTCATCCGACTTCATTATTAAAGAGAATTAATAAATTTTCTACTTCATATGATCATATTTTCTCCAAAATATTATCCCCACAGCCCTTTTGTTATGTTTCCTTTTGTAAGATCATTTGTTTTCGCTTTCATGCTTTCTATTATAACACATGATCATGTATATGCTAACCTCTCCCATGTATCGCATTAAATCCAAAATTCGTACTTGAAAAGCCCAAACCATAGTGATAAAATTTTGAACTGCGTGTTTATAGTTTTTTAACAAATATTTTATAATTGTCGAAAGGATAAATCAGATAATGAACGAATTAAGACCAAAGCTCTTTGATGTGATGAAGGGCTATTCAAAACAACAACTGATAAATGATATCATATCCGGAATCATTGTAGCTATCATCGCACTGCCACTTTCCATAGCACTCGCTATAGCATCAGGTGTGGGACCAGAACAGGGTCTCTACACAGCTATAATAGCCGGATTTTTCATATCATTTTTCGGTGGAAGCCGTGTACAGATCGGTGGACCGACCGCAGCATTTGTAGTTATCATCTATGGAATAGTTGCCGAATATGGCACTGACGGACTGATCGTTGCAACGATTCTTGCCGGAATAATACTGGTTATCATGGGAATATGCCGTTTTGGCTCCCTGATCAAATATATTCCTTACACGATCACGACAGGATTTACCTGTGGTATTGCCGTAACACTTTTTGCCGGACAGTTAAAAGATTTCTTCGGACTACAGATGAAATCTGTGCCCTCTGAATTTTTAAATAAGATAATTGCATATGCCAAAAACATAAGCACCATAAATGTAACTGCAACCATTATCGGATTGGTGGCTGTCGTTATCATGCTCATCTGGCCTAAAGTAACTGACAAAATACCAGGTTCTCTTGTTGCGATAATAATAACAACAGCGATAGTGTATTTTGCAAAGCTTGATATAAATACAATAGGAAGTGTATATGGCCAGCTCGACTCGTCATTTCCTAAATTCCATGTACCGGCTATCTCAATGAAGCTCGTACAGCAGATGCTCTCACCAGCCTTTACCATTGCAATACTTGCAGCAATAGAATCATTGCTTTCAGCTGTGGTATCCGACGGAATGATAGGTGACACCCACAAATCCAACGCAGAGCTTATAGGACAGGGACTCGGAAATATTTTCTCAGGACTTTTCGGTGGAATACCTGCAACAGGCGCTATCGCAAGAACTGCTGCAAATGTTCGAAACGGTGGACGCACACCTATAGCCGGTATCACACACTGCGTGACTCTTACTATAATACTGCTTGTTCTCATGCCACTTGCAGCACTCATTCCAATGACTACACTTGCGGCTGTACTGCTCGTAGTTGCCGCAAATATGGCAGACTGGGAATCATTTTTCCGCCTGTGTAAAAGCGCACCAAAGAGCGATATAATCGTGCTCGTTGCTACATTTTTCCTGACAGTATTTTTTGATCTGGTTGTGGCTATTGAGATAGGTGTTGTGCTTGCTTCACTACTTTTTATGAAGCGTATGGCAGAAACAGCCGATATCAAGGCTTGGAAATACACTGATTCTCCTGATATCACACCTGGAGAAGCTGAGAAACTTCGCGATATTCCTCACTCTATCAGTGTTTTTGAGATATGCGGACCTATGTTTTTTGCTGCGGCAGACCAGATACTTAACATAAACAGCGGTCATCATACAAAAGTTGTTGTCATCCGTATGAGAAGTGTTCCTGCGATCGATGCCAGCGCCATGAAATCTCTTCATGAGCTTGTAGGCCGTGCAAAACGCAAAAATATCACTCTCGTATTTTCACACGTCAATGAACAGCCTATGCATGTTATGGAAAAAGATGGATTTATCGATCTGGTCGGTAAGGAAAATTTCCATGCAAATATTGTGAATGCACTAGATTATGCTGAGGGCCTTGTGAGATAATATATAACTCAAACTTCCAACACGTTATTGGGGTGTGGTGCCACCTGGTGGGGTGAGAGCTGCGCAATTGTCGATAACAGAACTCGCTTTGATTGCTAATTTGTTGGCATCGGGTTTGGGCTCTTTTGATTATTTATGTTCATTTTACAGTTGTACATTTGAGCCGTGGAGTTCGCCTGTG
>CAVICC010000109.1:0-2909 GCA_963641405.1 bacterium
GCTGATTCTAATGCGCTTGCGGCTCGCAACTGTGAAGGTACTGAACAGTTACGACATTTTACGCATACAATAAACTCAGAAATTATTTTTTCCCTATAATTCCCCTATAATTAAGTATTTTGTTTACCAGTGCTTCATAACTGCTGTCATCAGATTGTACTATCTTTCTGACATTGTATTGCTTTAATGCCGCTGTTGTTTTTTCTCCTATGGAGTATGCCGTTTCCACGTATGCCTCCTCAGGCAGCATATCAAAAAATCTGTCCACATTTGATGCACTGGTAAAAACAACATCTCCTATCCTGTTTTCCATGCTTTCAGGAATACTCTCATCTGCCCGCTCATTTACATATGCATCAATTTTCTCTAATTCACAGAGATCTTTAAGTCCTGCCTCAAGATCAGGGGAAGCCTCTTTTGCTGAGAAAATGCACACCCTACACATTTTATGTAATATCTTATCATTGCTTAAATCCAATGCACTATTTTTTCCTAAATCGAATGTACCATCACCACTTACTCCATAGGCATATGGCGTATATAATTTCATTGCATCTGCCAACCCTTTTCCTGTCTGTACCGCTGGAATAAGATCTGCCTTTATGTGATGTTTTGCAAGCTCCTGTGCTGTGGCTTTTCCCACCACTCCAAATTTTACATTTGCTATCAGTCTGATGTCTGCCCCTGCCAGATCTAAATTATAGAAAAATGATCTTACACCATTTTTGCTTGTAAAAAGTATCCAGTCAGCCGATCTTACCTTATCTGCAAATTCAGGAATTGTTACTGGTTTAATTATGCCTGTTTTGATTGGTGTGACGTCTGCGCCAAGCTGTTGTAATCTAGTTATCAATTCGTTAGTTCCAGTATTGGCATTACTGTTTTTCAATGCCGTGTAGCTTTCAGATTTTCTGCTATCATCTTTTAACTCGGCTTCCATATTTTCAGGCATAAGCTCGATATACGGCACTGTGATTTTTCTGCCAAACAATGGTCTTTTTTCAAAGAAATCAAGCCTGTCATTCAGTGAAACCACATCTCCCACAACGATTATAGCCGGGGATGTCAGCTTTGCTTCCTCAATCTTTTCTCCGATATCAGTGAGCGTACCGATGCATTTGCGCTGCATTGCAAGTGTGCCGTTCGATATTACCGCTGCCGGAGTATCAGCTCTTCGTCCTGCCTTTAAGAGTCCTGCTGCAATACTTTTTACATGCGCAAGTCCCATCAAAAATACGCAGGTAATAGTCTCATCAGTAAGAAGCGAATAATCTATATCTGCCTCCTCGTCCTTTCTGCTGTGAGCAGTGATGACCTGAAAACCTTTTGCTACGCCCCTGTGCGTGATAGGTATTCCGGCATCTGCAAGTGCCGCAACCGATGAACTTACTCCGGGTACGACTTCGACCTCCACTTTTCTTTCTACCAGATAGAGTGCTTCCTCACCGCCTCTTCCAAAAACGTACGGATCGCCCCCCTTTAAACGGACTACAAGCTCATGACATTTTGATTTCTCATATAAAAGCTCGTTTATAGCATCCTGCTTCATGACATGCTTGTGATTTTCTTTTCCCACATAGATAAGCTCACAGCCTGCCTTTGCCATCGAAAGAAGCTCCGGTGACGATAACCTGTCATACACCAGACAATCCGCCTGTTTTATATATTTTTCTCCTTTTAAAGTAAGCAGGCCCGTATCTCCCGGTCCTGCTCCAACTAATACTACTTTTCCCGTGTTTTCTCTCATGATTTCCTAATTATTTCTACCAAATTATTATTTATTTAAAATTATGACTTGATATCTTTTCAATATTCAATAAGCCACTGGTTATATATGCAGCCTGTCTATAAACTAAAAATCAGTTTAAATATCATAAACCTTAGTCTATTTCCAGTTTGTACCGGATATCGTTTACGGCACGCTCCACAATATCATTTCTGTCTGATGTCATATCCCAGACCTGCTCTGTCCTTGCAAGGCTGTTTCCATCCTCTGAACCAAACATCGCAAGAAGTCTGAGTATGCTGTTTTTGCTTATGTCATCGCTGCTGTCTTTTACGCTTACAATATCACAGTATGCCGCCACAGGCAGATGACAGTTTCCACCGATCTGCTTTAAAAAGTCTCTTTCCACATTTGCGCATAAATCTGTTTCTTCATCTGATAATGCGTCAAGTTTTTGCATAAGCTCTGCATTGTCTGCGCGAAGCTCAAGTGCCAGTGTCCCTTGTGCCGGAGCGGGGATCATCTCATCCTCTGAAAAATACTGCGTGATCTCAGCCTCTCTTCCGATACGCTTTATTCCTGCTGCCGCAAGTACAATACCATCCAGCATAATCTCACCATCATATAACTTGCGTAGTCTCGTATCGATATTTCCACGTATCCCGACTACTTTAAGATCAGGGCGCATTTTTAAAAGCTGATACTTTCTGCGCTTGCTTCCAGTTCCTATCACAGCCCCTTGCGGAAGTTCATCTAGTGAAGCGGCATTTTTAAGCACCAGCACATCCCTTGGATCTTCGCGCTTCCATGCCTTTGCAAATGTAAGTCCTGCTACCGGTTCATCCGGCATATCCTTCATGGAATGAACCGCCATATGGATTTCTCCGGATAAAAGCTCGTCCTCTATCTCCTTTACGAAGATACCTTTTGAACCTATCTTATCGAGTGCCTTTTTCTGCTCTATATCGCCTGTTGTCTTTATGATAACAGACTCGAAATCATCATCCGGATATGCTTTTTTTAACTTATCTATCACGCAATCAGTCTGAACGAGTGCCAGCTTTGATCCTCTCGTCCCTATTAAATACCTCATTTTACTCTCCTACGGATCATTTATTGCAATTATTAGTAACTATTCAGTACAGAAATATGCGGTACCGCATATTTCGTAAGAAAAAGTATA
>CAVICC010000110.1:0-2710 GCA_963641405.1 bacterium
CTAATGCGCTTGCGGCTCGCAACTGTGAAGGTACTGAACAGTTACGAATAAAATAAAAAGCGGTGCATATATCACAAAATATATGCACCGCTTTTTGCTATTTCTATATGATCTGAATTTATTCTCCAAGTGTAAGCATTGTATCAATACAAGCCTTTGCTTTTACTCTTACATCTTCATCCAGTGTGATTTCCTCACCACCGACTCCACGAACACAATTGTATACATCCATGAGAGTGGTAAGCTTCATATTGTGGCAGACACAATCCTTTGAGAGTGGATAGAAATTTTTTTCAGGGCACTCATACTGCAGATGTTGTAATATGCTATTTTCTGTGCCGATGATAAATTCTTTGTCATTGCTTTCCTTTGCGTATGCCATGATGCCTGTTGTACTTCCGATATAATCAGCCTCTTTTGAAACCTCAGGCAGACACTCAGGATGTACGAGCAGCTTGGCATTTGGATGAGCCATTTTTGCCTGCATGACATTCATTGTGGACATGCGAAGGTGTGTAGGGCATCCACCGTGGACAAATTTAAATGTTTTCTCAGGAACTTGTTTTTCAACCCATGCACCGAGATTGCAGTCTGGGATGAAAAGTATTTTGTCATTGTCAATATTTTTGACAATCTTTACAGCCGAAGATGATGTGACACATACATCGCAGATTGTCTTAAGCTCTGATGTGGTGTTTATGTAAGCTACAACAGTGTAGTCAGGGTTATTTTCCTTTAGTGACTCTAAAAGCTCTACGTCAAGCTGCTCTGCCATAGGACAGCCGGCACCACTGTTTGAGAGAAGTACGCGTTTTTCAGGTGAGAGTATTTTACATGTCTCAGCCATAAAACGCACACCACACATGAGTACATTTTTATGTGGAGCAGTAGCTGCCTGCTTGCTTAGTCCGTAGGAGTCGCCTGTGAAATCAGCAACTTCAAGTATTTCGTGGCTCTGATAAGCGTGAGCCAGTATGCAGATATCATTTTCCTTCTTTAAACGGATGATCTCATCCTGTAATTCTCTTGTTGTCATCATAAATATTTTACCTCGTATCTAGTGAAATTTACATTGATTATACTTTGGTGTAAAGCATGTGTCAACACAAAAGTATTACATGTGTCTTGTCAGTTGTAAATTTTAGTGCTATAATACGCCCATTACAATAAACGGCATACAAAAAGAGGTAATGCAATATGAAAACAGATGTACTTATAGTGGGAAGTGGCTGCTCAGGTCTTTACTGTGCACTACAGCTTCCAAGAGATATAAAGATCACTTTGATAACCAAATCTGATCTGGAAAGCAATGATTCGTTTCTTGCACAGGGCGGCATGTGTATGTTAAAGGAAGAATCCGACTTTGATAGTTTTTTTGAGGATACGCTTAAAGCCGGACATTATGAAAATGACAAAGAATCGGTCAGGATCATGATCAAATCATCACCTGAGGTGGTAAAAGATCTCGTGTCCTATGGAGCTGATTTTGCAAGAAATGAAGATGGAACGCTTGCATATACAAAAGAGGGGGCACATTCACATCACAGGATCATTTTCCATGAGGATGTGACCGGAAAAGAGATCACAAGCACACTGCTGGCACAGGTTAAGATGCTTTCTAATGTGACACTCATGGAGTATACGACCATGGTTGATATTATGGAAAAGGACAATAAGTGCTACGGAGCGGTGATCAGAAAGAAGGATGGCACGCTTGAAAAAGTGACTGCGGCATATACGGTCATGGCATGTGGCGGAATTGGTGGACTTTATAGATTTTCCACGAATTTCAAGCATCTGACAGGAGATTCACTTGCAATAGCAAGAAAGCATGGCATTGAGCTTAAAAATCCGGACTATGTACAGATACATCCTACGACGTTCTACACAAAGAAGAATGAGGAAAGGAGTTTTCTCATATCTGAGTCAGTCCGTGGGGAGGGTGCAAAGCTGTATGACAAGAATATGAACAGATTTGTCGATGAGCTTCTTCCAAGAGATGTCCTTACAGGAAAAATCCGTGAGCAGATGGCAAAAGACGGTACGGATTTTGTATGGGAAGATCTGCGGACCATCCCAAAGGAAGAGCTTGTATCACATTTTCCAAACATTATTGAACATTGTAAAGAGATGGGATATGATGTTTTTACTGAGCCAATTCCGGTAGTTCCGGCACAGCATTACTTCATGGGCGGTGTAAAAGTAAACCACAGCAGCCGTACATCTATGGATTGCCTCTATGCGGTTGGAGAAACAGCCTGCAATGGTGTTCACGGACGAAACCGTCTCGCAAGCAATTCTTTGCTTGAAAGCCTTGTTTTTGCCAAGAGAGCAGCACAGCAGATGCGTGAAAATGGGTTTATATGTGATGAAATCGCAGCTAAAAAAGCCGCAGATGAGACAAATCTGGCTGACTATAAAGATCAAAAAGCACTAGAGGAAGAGTATAGAAAGCTTGCGATGGAGGCAATCGAAGGACATGCGTGTGAGGAGACTGACACATCTGAGGTTGTATATATTCATGCGTGAAAATCTTAACTCAAGCTTCCGGTATACAGAATGTTAATGATACCGACTGCGTAGCCCACATCCCAGGCGGTACCACACTCAAACTACGTGTGGGAAGTTTAAAATTATAAAAAATAAGAAAGAGGACGTAACTATTCAGTACAGAAATATGCGGTACCGCATATTTCGTAAGAAAAAGTAT
>CAVICC010000111.1:0-2609 GCA_963641405.1 bacterium
GGCGATATAACAGGTATAGATATTTCAGATACAAAGCTTATGGATAAGCTTGATACACCTGATGATGAGAAATTAATTCTCGTTTTTCCACAGGAAGGAACAAATCACGAGGCTTGTCAAAAGTTTATAAATTATTTACTTAAAAAAGATTAAAAACAGTTAATTATATGATATACTTAGTTTGAATGTAAATAAAGGAGAAAATATGAATCCAATAATATTTTTGAAACCGGTATTTAAGGAAATGATCTGGGGAGGCAACCGTCTCGGTACAGATTTCGGATATGACATACCAGGAGAAAAGACAGGAGAATGCTGGGGAATCTCAGCTCATCCAAACGGAGATGATGAGATCGCAAACGACTGCTATGCTGGAATGACACTCTCACAGCTTTGGGACAAACATCCTGAGTTTTTCGGGAATATTGATGGCGACAGATTTCCATTGCTCATAAAGATTATCGATGCAAAGGACAACTTAAGTATTCAGGTTCATCCAAATGATGAGTACGCTGCAAAAAATGAAAATGGTTCTTTAGGAAAAACTGAGTGCTGGTACATAATTGACTGTCCTGATGATGCAAGGCTTGTAGTCGGACACAATGCACAGACTCATGAGGAACTTGCAGATATGATTCATGAGGGAAAATGGAATGATTTCATCCGCTACGTACCTATTAAAAAAGGTGATTTTATCCAGATCGATCCGGGTACGGTGCATGCTATCACGAGTGGCTGCATGATTCTCGAGACACAGCAGAACAGCGATATCACTTATCGTGTATATGATTACGACAGACTCACAAATGGCAAGCCAAGAGAGCTTCATGTGGAAAAGAGTATTGATGTTATCACAGTTCCTGCCAAATCAACAGAGGACAGTGTAAAGGATACAAATGATCTGCCAAAGAATCAGTGGAACAAACTCATCGAATGTGATTACTATAAGGTATACAAGCTGATATTAGATGGAGAAATAGAATTCGAGCAGAATCATCCATTTTTAAACATGAGTGTTCTGGATGGTGATGGTACTATCAACGGATTGAAAATAAAAAAGGGAGACCACTTTATTCTTCCAGCAGGATATGGTAAAGTAAAGCTGAACGGAAAAACGGAACTTATTGCATCGGCAGTATAATTGTCGTAAAGGATATATGCTGTTGTGTAAGACGATACATCCACAATTTTACATTGATATATTACCATGGGGAGGATTAATAAAATTATGGCAATTAAATTTAATGAGACAAACAAAATTTTTAAGCTGGACACAGACAATACAACTTACATGATTGGCATCTCGCCTGAGGGATACGTAGGACATGTGTATTACGGAGATAGAATAGAGTCAGATGACGCATATTATCTGCTCCGAACAGATGAGGCCCCTTTTACTCCTTCTGTATACAAGAGAGAGAAGTCGGCATTCCTTGATTTCTTTCCAATGGAGCTGGCATGCGGTGGTGTAGGCGATTACAGAGAGAGCTGCCTTAATGTCAGAAACGAAGACGGACGCATGGGATGTGAGTTTTTCTATGATTCATATACCATTTCTGCAGGAAAGCCAAAGCTTGAAGGACTTCCTGCATCTTTTGGCGCAGATGATGAGGTATCTACACTTGAGATCATATGTATGGATCCGATCCTTGGACTTAAGGTAGTGCTTTCGTACTCGGCATTTGAGAAAGAGGACGTTATCACAAGAAATGTCCGTCTTGAAAATGTCGGAAAACAGCATCTTAAAATAGAAAAAATCTATAGTGCATGTCTTGATATGGACAATGAGGATTTTGAGGTTATTACACTTCACGGTTCATGGGCGAGAGAGCGCCATATCCAAAGACATCCTGTATATCTTGGCAAGCAGAATGTCTCATCTAACAAGGGTGAGTCAGGACATCAGGAGCATCCGTTCATGGCTCTTGTCACACCTGAGACAACACAGACTACAGGCCGTGTTTACGGTATGAATTTTGTATATTCAGGAAATTTCCTTGGACAGGTAGAGCAGACACAGTATGGAGCTGTTCGTATGGTAATGGGAATTAACCAGGATGAGTTCTGCTGGAACTTAAAAGCAGGAGACAGTTTCCAGGCTCCTGAGGTGGTAATGGTATTTTCGGGCGAAGGTCTTGGAAAAATGACACGTTCATATCATGATTTCTATCGTAAACATATGATAAGAAGCCCATACAGAAATAAAAAACGTCCTATCCTTATCAACAACTGGGAAGCTACATATTTCGATTTTAATACAGAAAAATTGCTTGACATCGCAAGAGAGGCAAAAAAAGATGGCATTGAGATGCTTGTCATGGATGATGGCTGGTTCGGAGAGAGAAACAGTGATGACTGCTCACTCGGTGACTGGATTGTAAATGAGAAAAAGATCACAGGTGGCCTTAAATATCTTGTAGACGAGGTAAACAAGATAGGACTTAAGTTTGGTATCTGGTTTGAACCGGAGATGATCTCTCCAAATTCAAATCTTTATAGGGAGCATCCGGACTGGGCTATCCATATTGAGGGCAGAGAGGCAACACAGAGTCGTCAGCAGTATGTGCTTGATCTTTCAAATCCTGAGGTGGTTGATTACGCGTATAATT
>CAVICC010000112.1:0-2325 GCA_963641405.1 bacterium
TAGATGATAGTATTATGAGAGTCATGAGCAAAGATATAGCAGGTGAATTGATGGAGATCACATTTGGCGATAATGATAGAGAAGGAAGGTGTAATGTAAATGACTGAACAAGAATTTAAAGAAATATTACATAAAAAGGAAACAGATACAGTTGAATTTAAGTCTTGGGTTAATACAAGAAATATGAAAGAAATTACATCACTTGCGGTTGATGAATTAATAGCATTTGCAAATAGCAAGGGCGGAACTGTTTATTTTGGAGTAGAAGATAATCCGGTTGTGGTTACAGGATGTGATAGAAACTATGATGGACAACGAATTATAGAGGGGATTTATGATAGAACCATTCCACCACTATTCAGCCGATAATTCGGAGGAATATGATGCAAGGCTAGATTTGAAGTTGCCGTTGATAAGCGTTATAGACAAGTTGACAGAGCGAGTACAGGCATACAGTAAGATAGAGAATATTCAGGTAGGATTATTCAGACTTGAAGTTGAGGATTTTCCAGAAAGGGTATTTCAGGAAGCTTTGCTTAATGCCTTGTCTCATAGAGATTACCAGAGTAATGCTGCGGTTTATGTAAAACAATACCCAGATCGAATAGCTATTGAAAATCCGGGTGGATTTCTTGATGGAATTACAGAGGATAATATTATAACTCATCCATCGATTCCCAGAAATAAACTAATAGCGGAGACACTTCAAAATTTGAAGTATGTACAGAGGACAGGTCAGGGAGTAGATATTATTTATAAGGACATGGTTTCAATGGGCAAGCCATATCCAAGATATAGATCATTTAATGATGCAGTTTCACTTACAATATTTAGTGCAATAGATAATACTGAATTTGTTAAGTTTATTACAGAAGTACAAGATAAAAATAGTAAAATTATGTCTTTGGCTGAGATGATGATATTAAGAGATCTTTTAGATAACAGAAAGGAACAGTTATCAGAGTTGTCAAGAAAAGTCCAAAAATCTCTAGATGAAACGAAAAAATCATGTAATGAAATGATTAATAGTGGATTAATAGAGATTGTTGGAAAGGAATACATGCTGACAGCTAAGTTTTATGAAGCGTTAAAGTCAGATGTGGAATATACAAGAGATAAAACTGTTCAGTATATCAAGGCTAAAAATATGATTTTAGAGTATTTACAGACAAATGACCAGATAACATCTGCTAAAATACAGGAAATGTGTGGATTTACTAAACAACAGGCAAGAAGTGTTATTGATAAGATGAGAAGTGAGAAGCTAATTAACTTAAATGGCAAAGGACCGGCGGCTAGATATGTTATATTTGATGGATTGAGTGATAATTGAGTTTTGGTAAAATAAAACTCAATAGAAAACTCAATTACTTTTAATGGCAAGTGCTGGAGTAATAAATACGCTGAAAAAATGGTGTTAGAAAAGAGACGTAATTTTATGTGTTGCAATGGAGATGATGGAATATGAACAGATTTTCAGAAAAGGATTGTGGTGTGCAATGTGAAATGAGCAGATCCAATCAGTCTCATATTCCGCTAATGCTTCACTAAGCAGTTCATTATCGCAATTTTCTGTAGTAAGACAAAAAGGTGGATATTTTTTGTTCTGAACGTCACAATTGATTACTCCACAATCCGCACAACTCCTGTTCAACTGTTCCATAGATATTTACTCCTTCTTCGTTTTAAATGTAATAACCGATACCACCTCAATTGCTCCTAAGATTAATACAAATCCCATAATATCCTGAAACACAAATCTCGTTTTAAAGCATATCCATGTAAGAAGCGCACTTGTAATAGGCTCAACTGTTACAAACAGGCTTGCTTTTACACTACCAAGTATTCCAATTCCCATTCCGTAAAGTACAAAAGGAAAAAGAGATCCTATAATTGCAATAGCCATGGATAATAACATTATGTCTGCGGATACTTTTGGAAAACTATATGTTCCCGTGACAATCGTCAACAATATCGATGATAAAACTGAGCTCCATCCAATAACATTGATCAGTCCAAATTCAGTATATAGCTTTTGTGGATAAAGGCAATATATTGTAAAACATACTGCAGAACTAAGTCCCCATATAAGAGATTCCTTTGATACCGCCAGGGAATTGAGATGTCCATGTGTCGCTATAAGAAAAATGCCGCAAAATGCACATACCACAGCTATTGTCTCGTATATTTTGGGTTTATTATGCAATATAATAGCTGTATATATCAAAATCATTATAATATAGGTGAATTGAATAACTGTTCCAGTTGCGGCATTTGAATACTCAATGGCAAGAAAATACGTTAGCTGTACACCAAGGATTCCTG
>CAVICC010000113.1:0-2147 GCA_963641405.1 bacterium
CATCTAAGACTGCCGCCTGCAGCTTGGCGATGTAAACGGTTGTTTTGGTTGACGGATTTCCATCCGCCCACACCGCAGCCAAACTTTTCAGATACTCGGATATCTTTGCTGTGACTGCATCTTTTAAACTGCTCCAACTGTATCCGCTCATATATGATATCTTTGCTACAACATTGACCTTTACAGCGCTGACAGATACCACCGTAACATCATGATCTATTGGTGCAAAACCATAGCCAGTTCCCTTTGATGGGCAAGCTGCTTCCTGGATCTGCTGTATCAAATACTCCGAGCACACTCCAAAAGTGGAGCTAATCGCCACCACTTTGACAGTTCCGGCACCATTCCAAACAGGCTGCACTTTACAGCCGCCCACGCCAGCAATCGCATTGACATATTGCTTATACTGGGCGATATTGCCGCCAAACGACTCCGAGGTAAAACTTGCCAGATACCGCGCATACAATGCATCTCTGGACTCGTCCTCCTCACCGTTAATCAGAACCTCTGTTATCTCTGCTTTTTCAAGACCATCCACATGATCGATTGCAATCAGCTCACCAGTCAAGTTATTCGGTCCTGTGCCGGTCTCCTCGCAGACTGCTTTGTAAGTATAGGTATTTTCATTGATTGCCTCTACAATCCGGTAATTAAAGGATTTAAGCGAAAACCTTGTCCCAATCGGAATTACAGTATTACCCCTGACTGATACATAGGCATTTGTAGATTTTTTCTGATAGATACCGCGGTCTTTTGCTATTTCTATCAGTTCTTCCAAGTCTGCCGTGTCCGCATGGCCCTGTTTTAAAATATAATCCAGCTGGATATACAGTTTTTCCATTTCATACGCTAACGCTGATAAAGCGTTATATACAAGATATCCTTCCCCTGTCTGTACTCCTGATCCAACATCACTTATCGCACTTTGAAGCAATGCGCTGTAGGTCTTATCTTCATACACTATAATTCACCTCCGTGTCACCAAATTTCGTAATGACCCTGAATGATATTAGTAACCTGTCTTTTTCAAAGGATGCAGAAAAATCTTCTATATCTGTTATGTATGGATTTACCAGCATGGCTTCTCTGATCTCATCTTCGCAGTCAGTGTTCAAAAATTCCTGTGTTACTTCCTGGCCTATATACTGCTCTAGGTCAGCTCCGTAATCCCATGAATATATCGGATATCTAAACCGCTGTACGTGCAGGCAATTCCATATCCAAACCTTGATAGCTTCGATGCCTTCTACGATCTCACCGGTCAGCTGCCCTGTCTTAAAATCAAGGCCATATTCTTTTGGTACTGTAATCACATCAGCTGTCTGCGCCTTGGCTGTAATCTGCGCTTGCATAAAACTTGGTAATATACTCATCCGCCACTCACCACCCTTTGCAATATGACATATTTAGTCTGAGATAGCTGGTAAACAACCACCATATCACCAGCTTTAAGTGGAGTCGAATAGGAACTGGTATCTTTATTAAGTGCAGGCACTTTTACCCCTGTGCATGCCTGAGACATCAGCCGATCCGGTATATAGAGATCTTCCCCGGATAACATCAGTGTTCCAATTTTACAGCTGTTGGTTCCGGTCATGACTGCCAGCTGGATAGAAGGACAACTATTTGCAGCACCCTGATCGCGCATTAAACCGACGATTTCTGCATATGTATCAGACATTCTTCTTCTCCTTTTCCGTCTCAATCTCTTTCTCGTCCATAAGCTGTTCAAAGGACAAATCAAGCTCCATCATATAAGTGCCGTTTTGCCAGGTATGTTTATCGCTTTTAATCCAGTATTTACCAGACAGTCCTGTGGCGGCATCCTTAACCATGACAGAATATCCTGACAAGCAATTAAGATCACCAACTGCAGTAATTGATATGGTTTGCGTCGGTGTCACTTTCAGCTTGCTTTTCGCTCCGGTTGTAGGATCCACGCCCTTTTCTACATCGTAAACATCCGCAAAAATGCCAAATAGATATGTGCTGGGCTCATCTGCTACTTCTCCTACCTGATTGCCCTTGTCATCGTAGATTTTTATTACATTTTTGATATCATCCATGCTCTCCGACAGTGATGCCGCTGTGATATTGGACTCATCAGATAAAGTAAAATTACCAACCGTATAAACGGCCGGCCACAC